>CAJVYZ010000010.1 GCA_913009915.1 uncultured Gemmatimonadota bacterium
CTACACGACGCTCTTCCGATCTCATTCCGGTTCCTGAAGGCCTGAGGTACAGCATCCGGCATCTCTCCATCGCGATATCACCTGATGGACAGACCATCGCGTACGTCAGTCAGGAGGGTCTCTACGCCAGGCGGCTGGACAACGCCGAGCCGGAACTCCTAGTCATGTCTGACGAGATCGCTGTGCCTTTCTTTGCGCCCGACGACGATTGGCTTGGGTTTGCCGAGAGCGGAGTGCTGAAGAAGGTTTCCCTTGGGGGAGGCGCGGTTGCCAATATTCCCTCGGGAAAATTGGTGAGCGACTGGGGCGACGTCGCTTGGGGCCCGGACGGTGAAGTCATAAAGGGAGGGTCGGGCGCGATCCAGCCCATCCTGCGATCGGGAGAACCGGAGGATCTGACAACGTTGGAAGGTGACATGGAGGTGTTTCACGGCTGGCCCCAAGTGGTGGATGACAGGAAGGCTCTGGTGTTCACGGTGGGCGGGCCGAGTGGGTTGTGGAACGATGCCAAAGTAGTGGTTCAGGACTTGGAGACGGGAACCAGAACTACTGTTGTCGAAGGAGGGACTTTCGGGCGCTATGTCGACGGATATGTCGTTTTCGTGCGGGGCGATGGCGCCATCTCCGCCGTCCCCTTCGATCTGGGCCGGCGGGAGGTCGTGGGCCGACCGTTCACGGTCGAATCAGGGATACGGGTGGCCTACTGGGGCGGCGGCGGCGGCTTTGCAGTGTCGGAAACGGGAACATTGGCGTATGTCGGGGGTTCGGATTGGGCCAATCACGTTCTCGTGTGGGTCGATCGGCAAGGCAGACGCCTCGGTCGGGTAGGGCGACCCATGACGGTTGAGCCGATGCACTTGTCGTCCGACGACCGTTGGGTCACCATGTACGTCGCCCGGCCGGGAAATTCCGATATCTATAGGTTCGATACTGAAACCGGAGAAGAGCAACGTCTCACGTTCGAGCAAGCCACCAACGACAACCCGATGTGGTTGCCGGACGGTCGCATCGCCTACAGGATGAGCGTGTCGGGGGGTGACCATAGGATCTACGTACGCGATGCCGTCGGTGCTAATGAACCGGTGGTGGCCTACTCGTCCAACGACATCATCATCCCTGAGGCCGGGTCTCCGGACGGCCGATGGATGATCGTGACCGAACTTGATCCAGATACTGGCGCCGATCTCTATGCGGTGCGGATGGACAGCAGCGACACGGTTGTCCCTATCTCGGTAAGCCCCAATCAGGAGTCTGATGCGAGCCTTTCACCCGACGCCCGCTGGCTGACTTACGTGTCTGACGAAACAGGAAGGAATGAGGTCTATGCCGTGGCCTTTCCGGCCATGACCGGCAAGCTACAGGTCTCCGTCGGTGGTGGGAGCAGTCCCAAGTGGGCTGCGACCAACGAACTGTTTTTTGTCAACGGAGACACCATCATGGTGACGAAGGTCAGGACCGGCAACCTGTTCGAGCGTGAGGTGCCCCGGGCACTGTTCGTATCGTCTGAGAAATTTCGCACCTGGGATGTGGCGAGCGATGGAAAGCGCTTCTTGATGGCTGTCAGGAATCCCGACGCGCTGTCTCGAGAGGTTCACGTGGTCTTGAACTGGTTGGAGGTGTTGCGAGAGAAGTCGGCGGGGCAGCGAGGGCAGTGACGGCAGAGAAGTTCGAATGATGAGTGAGGGATTTCGAGTTATGAGGTACACCGGCCTACTGCCCCCGCTGCCCCCGCTGCCCCCGCCGCCCTCGCTGTCACCTGCCCTCGCTGTCAGTACGTCATCCCATGGACGTAGTCCGTCAACATGCGATTCTCGAAATCGGTCTCTTCGATGCTGGCGCTGACTACATCGCCGATGGAGATGATGCCGACCAACTTGCCGTCATCGAGGATGGGCAGGTGGCGTATCTTGTTCTTGGTCATGATGCCCATGACGTAGCGAATGTCATCGTCCGGGACGCCGATGATGAGGTCGGTCGTCATGAGATCTCGGGCGAGAGAGGGGCAATCCTCATCCGCCTGGGGATCGCTCGCCAGGGGGCCACAGCACTCGCCGCATTGCCGCAGGATGTCGCGTTCCGAGAGGATGCCCTGGACGCTCCCGTTCTGGTCGGTGACTACGACCGCGCCGATGCGATGCTCGTTCAGGATGCCGATGGCGTCGTGGACCGTCTTGTCCGCCTCGATCGTCACGACACTACTTCCCTTTTTCCGCAGAATGTCAGCGATGCGCATATCGAGGCCCCCTTCGATGGCTGGCGCCGTGAATGGTATGAGCGGTACGGCCCGGGCTCCCGGATCCGACCAAACGCGTCCTTCCTAAAGTGGCCCTTGGAGCTCAATAGTTCAAATCCCGGAGGAAGGCGGTTCGCATAAGTCGTTGTGGGATAGAATGTTGGTGATGAAAGCGGGGCAGATGACAGCGAGGGCAGCGAGGGCAGCGGGGGCAGATGACAGCGAGGGCGGATGACAGCGAGGGCAGCGAGGGCCGGGGGTGCAGAGGGAATTCCTTCACGGAGGGTGTTCGAATCTCACTGGTTCGACCTTTCCGAGATTGGGGTGGGCCTTACATTATATTAGCCATTCTGGATGGGCCACTTGCGGTCCACCAACGAATCCACTGCGCGGAGTTCTTGATGACTGCGTTCGAAATCAACGGTAGGCGGGTCGAGTCCATGTCGGCGCCGGACACACCGCTGTTGTGGGTGATCCGTGACGACCTCGGACTCACCGGCACCAAGTTTGGCTGTGGTATCGGCCAGTGCGGTTCCTGTACCGTCCACCTCGATGGCGCGGCGGTCCGATCGTGCCAAATCCCGCTTTCGCTGGTCGAGGGGAAGCGGGTGACGACGATCGAGGGCCTGTCCGACAACGGCGATCACCCGCTGCAACTGGCATGGATCGAGGAGCAGGTGCCCCAGTGCGGCTACTGCCAATCGGGACAGCTCATGTCGGCGGCCGCGTTGTTGCGCGATACCCCGCGACCCACGGACGACGACATCGACAACGCCATGTCCGGCAACCTGTGCCGCTGCGGAACGTATCAGCGGATCCGCCGGGCGGTGCACCGGGCGGCGGGAGGCGGCGCATGACCCCCATCGATCTGAACCGCCGCGAGTTCGTGCGAACCGGCCTGGTCGCCGGCGCAGGCCTGACGCTGGCAATCCACTTGCCCGGGTGCGCCCGTCCCGGCGACGGCGCCATGGCGACTACCCCCTTCAAGCCCAACGCCTGGCTCCGAATCAGCACCGATGGTGCTACCACCGTCGTCGTCGACAAGTCGGAGATGGGGCAGGGGGTGCTGACTTCCTTGCCGCAGATGATCATGGAGGAGCTGGACGGCGACTGGTCCATGGTACGTATCGAGCATGCTCCGGTCGGCCCCGAGTATGTGAACCTCGCCTACGGCATCCAGGCCACCGGGGGCAGCAGTAGTGTGCGCTCCTCCATGCAGGCCCTCCGGGAAGCCGGCGCCAAAGCCCGGGCCATGCTCGTCTCGGCCGCGGCCCAGGAGTGGGGCGTGGAGCCGTCGGCCTGTCACACCGAAAACGGATACGTGATCGAGACGACGGGTCGCCGCCGCAAGAGCTACGGTGACCTGGCCGAAGCCGCCGCCGCGATGCCAGTGCCGGAAGCGGTTTCGCTCAAGGACCCGAAGGATTTCAAGCTCATCGGGAAGCCCATCAAGCGGCTCGATCTCGCCGGCAAGGTGACAGGCCGGGCCGAGTTCGGCATCGACGTCCAGGAGCCCGGGATGCTGGTGGCGGTAGTGGCGCGGTGTCCCACGTTCGGCGGCAGCGTCAAGGCCTATGAAGACCTGGCCGCCCTCGCGGTCCCTGGCGTACGGCATGTGGTGCAGATCGACTCCGGGATCGCGGTGGTGGCCGACGGCTATTGGCCGGCGATGCAGGGCCGGCAGGCGCTCGAGATAACCTGGGACCGTGGCGCAATGGCGGAGGTGAGCAGCGAAAGTATCGCGGCGACCTTCGCCTCCCTCGCGGGCCGGTCCGGTGTCGTGGCCCGGGACGACGGAGATGCGAAGGGCGCCCTCTCGCGGGCCGCTCGGCGGATCGAGGCCGAATACGAGGTGCCCTACCTGGCGCACGCCACGATGGAACCGATGAACTGCGCCGCGTCGGTAACGGCCGACCAGTGCACCGTCTGGGCACCGACCCAGTTTCAGTCGGGCGCGAGAACTGTTGGAGCCCAGATCACCGGGCTTCCCGAGGAGGCGATCGAGGTGCATACGACGCTCCTCGGCGGCGGCTTTGGCAGGCGGTTCGAACAGGACTTCGTCATGGAAGCCATCCAACTGTCCCAGGAAATCAGCGCGCCGGTCAAGGTGATTTGGTCACGCGAAGATGACGTGGGTCACGATTTTTACCGTCCGGCCACCTATAACCGGCTGGCAGGCGGTCTCGATGCGTCGGGCAACCCAGTGGCGTGGACCCACCGGGTGGTTGGGCCTTCCATCATGACTCGGTTCGCTGCTGCCTTCGGTCCCCTGCCGAATGGGTTGGATTCCACGTCGGTAGAGGGCGCCGCCGATATTCCTTACGGCATTCCCAACATTCATTGCGACTGGGTGCAGGCCGACGTCGGGGTGCCCGTAGGCTTCTGGCGTTCGGTGGGACACTCACAGAACGCGTTCATCTCGGAGTGTTTCATCGACGAACTGGCGGGTGCGGCCGGCCGGGATCCGTACGAGTTTCGCCGGGCCTTGTTGGCGGAGGCGCCACGGCATCGCGGCGTGCTGGAACTGGCCGCCGCCAAGGCCGGATGGGGAACACAGCTGCCAGCGGGCCGGGCCCGTGGGATTGCCGTGGCCGAATCTTTTGGCAGCTACGTGGCCGAGGTGGCGGAGGTCTCGTTGGAGGACGGGAAGGTGCGGGTACATCGCGTGATATGCGCCATCGACTGCGGCCAGCACGTCAATCCGGACATCATCGCGGCGCAAATGGAGAGTGGCATCGTGTTCGGACTCACCGCTGCGCTCTATGGCAAGATCAGTATTGAGAACGGCAGTGTCCAACAAGGCAACTTCGATGACTATCCGGTCCTTCGACTGAGTGAAATGCCCGAGGTGGAGGTGCACATCGTGCAGAGCACCGAGCCCCCAGGTGGGGTTGGAGAACCGGGCACGCCGCCGATCGCTCCCGCGGTGGTGAACGCGTTGGCGGCGCTGACCGGGCGCCGGGTGAGGACGTTGCCGATAGGAGTCTGATGACGGCGGGGGCAGATGGAAGCGAGGGCAGCGGGGGCAGCGAGGGCAGCGAGGGCGGTGGGGGTTAGAGGTTGGGGTGTCAGGGGGAGGCGCGGGAGGTGTCGGACATTTCGTCGCGGAATCGGTCGGCGTCCTCCTCTCGACCCAGGGCCTGGTAGGCTTCGACCAGATCGCCTCTGGCGGTCTTGAGCCAGCTCACCTGCGGGTCCGTCTGAGGAGCCAGGATGTCGTATCCCGCGCGAGACTCGGCAGCGGCTTCCGCGTACCGACGTTGCCGCACGAGGGCCCGGCCCAGTTTGATCCTGGCGATGCCGGTGTTCAGGTGTTCGGGAGACAGGGTTTGGGAGAACACACGCACCGCCTCCCGAAACTGCTGCTCCGCTTCGACGTATAGCTCGCGGTTCAACTGTACGGTGGCCAGATTCGAAAGAGCGATGCCGACGAGATAATGGCCGTTGGGGTAAGCGACCCGGTAGATATCGGCCATCCGGCGGTATGCCGCCTCCGCGTCTGCCAGACGGTCCTGCATCAGCGCCACGCTCCCCAGTTCGTTTACCGTGGACGCCACCCTGGGATGGTTCTCACCGTACACGCGTTCCTGGATGATTAGCGCCCGACGGATGACGGTATCTGCCTCTGCCAGTTTCCTCTGAAACAAGAGCGCCCGGCTCAGACCGGTCAGGTTGTCCGCCGTTGCCGGATGGTCGTTGCCGTAGAACCCCACGTTGATGTCGAGCGCCTCTCGGTAATACCGCTCGGCCTCGGCATAGTTGCCACGTTCGTGTAACACGGCGCCTACGTTTATGAGATCGTTGGCCACCGCCGGATGCCGGTCGCCATACAACTGCCGGTCGTACTCCAGAACCTGGCGAAAGATCGAGTCCGCCGTCGGGTAGTTACCGGCATAGAAATTCGTGTTGCCGAGTTCGGTGAGGCTCTCGATGAGGTCGGCGTCGATCTCCCGCGTGCTCTGGAGCCGGACGGCTTCCTCCAGTGTGGCGATAGCCTGGTCGTAGTCGCCCTGCTCCTCCAGTACCTTGCCGAGTGCGGTCATCGCCCTGGCAATGGATGGGTGGTCCGCCGGCTGGAGGCGCTGGAGTCGGGCTAGGCCGGCGCGAATCGTTTCCTCTGCCACGTCGTACTCCGCTTGTTCCAGGCGCAGCAATCCCAGCGCGATCTCGCTTTCGGCCACGTCGGGGTGTTCGGCGCCGTGAAGCGAACGGCGTTGCTCGAGCGCGGCCACGATGAGCGAATCCGCCCGGTCGAGCCGGCCAAGCTGCTGGTAGAGTCCTCCCAGAGTGGCCATCAGCTCGGCCTGGACGGCGGGCTCACCCACGAGCGACCCCGCTTCCTGGACGCCGCGATCGAGCAGGGTCACGACCCGCAGGCTGTCGGCGGGACCGACCTGGGCGTCACCCCCGTGGAACAGGTTCAACATGAACCGCTGGATGCGATCGGTGCGTGCCGCCCCGGCCAGGGCCGTGTCACGCGCTTGGGCCAGGCGAACGGTATAGAAGCCAACGAGCGCTACCAGGACGGCGATCACCACGCTGGCGGCCACGACGGACTGGCGGTTGCGGCGCATGAACTTGCCGGTCCGGTAGCGCAAGCTGTCGGGCCTGGCCTCGAGCGGTTCACCGGCAAGGAAGTGGTCGATGTCCTGAATGAACGCGTCGACCGTTCGGTATCGTCGCTGCGGGTCCTTGTGCATGGCGGTGAGGCACAGCACGTCGAGGTCGGCCCAGGCCGACGCGCCGGCCACGGAGCGGCTGTCCCACGGCGGTCCGGCCCGCCGGGTGACGGCCGAGGGGCGCTCCGGCTCCTGCTCGGTGATGAGCCGTTCCGCTTCGGCCGGAGTAGCCTGTGACAGGTCGAACGGCAACCGCCCGGTCAGCAACTCGTACAGCAGCACGCCGAGGGAATAGACGTCCGTGTGGATGCCGATCCTGTCGCCGCGGAGCTGCTCCGGCGCCGCATAGGCGGGCGTCATGAGTCTGAAGCCCGTCTTGGTCTGGTCCACCGGCACGTCGAGGCTCTCCAACTGTTTGGCGATGCCGAAGTCGAGCAGCTTGACCGTACCATCATTCCGAACCAGCACGTTGGACGGTTTGAGATCGCGGTGCACTACAAGGTGGCTGTGGGCGTGCTGTACCGCCTGGCACACCGACCGGAGAATCAGCAGTCGGCCTTCCAGGGATGTGCGCCGGGCTTCGCAATACTCGGTGAGCGGTAATCCCTCCACGTATTCCATGGCGAACCACGGCGTCCCGTCGGGCAGCGCATCGGCATCGTGCAGCTGGGCGATGGAGGGGTGGTTGAGTTGGGCCAGTGTTCGTTGTTCGCTGGCGAAGCGATCCCGCCGGGCCGGCGAGAGCGCAGCGTCGCGCAGGACCTTGATGGCGACGCGATGGCCCAGGTCGGCTCGTTCGGCGAGATAGACGATCCCCATGCCGCCCTGGCCGACGACCTCCAGGACGCGATAGGCGCCGAACTCGCGGACGGGAATTGCGGTCTCGCCGGTGTCGCCGACCAGGTGTCCGGCCAGCGGGGCCAAGCCGTGATCGAGGAGGGAGGCGCCGCGAGCGTCCTCGTCCAGCAGGGACGTCACCTCGGCGACGAGGTTCGGATCCTCGGGGCACTCGCTTGCCAGATACGCTTGTCTCTCTGGAGCGGGCAACTCGTTCGCGCCGTGAAACAGCTGCTGGATCCGATCCCAACGTGCCCGGTCCATCAGGCTCTCTCCTCTATGGCGGGGTGACGGCCCCCTTGGCGGAGCCTGTGGGCGAGCCATGCCTTGGCGGCGCGCCAGTCACGCATCACCGTTGCCTCGGAGACTCCCAGGAGTTCGGCGGTCTCGGCGACGTCGAAACCGCCGAAGAACCGGTTCTCGACCATCGCGGCCTGGCGTGGGGATATCCGGGCCAATTCCTCCAACGCGGCATCCAGGTGCAGCACGTCCTCGGCCGATGCGGCCGTCTCGTCACGTTCGTCATCGAAAGTCACCAGGACGGCGCCGGCGCCTCGCTTGGCAGTGTTGCGCCGCCGGGCCGCGTCGACCAGCACCTGGCGCATGGCCCGGGCGGCAACGCGTTTGAAGTGGAGGCGGGACGCCGGGTCGAGTGAGGCGGAGGCCGCCAGCTTGAGCCAGGCCTCGTGAACCAGGGCGGTGGGGTTGAGGGTGACGGCCGCGTGGTCTCGCTGGACGCTGGCCGCCAACCGGCGCAGCTCCTCATAGGCCATGCTGAACATGGTGTCGGCCACAGCCCGACGCTCCGGCATGGCGCCCCCTGATCCGAGCTGGTTGATGGGCTCCAGCCGCCAGAGTGGCGAGGCTCGGAGCCAGTGACAGTTCGGCGACTGATTTCACGTACTGCGGGATAGACAACGGTACCGTGCGACTGCCGATCCGGCAAGCAGTCGCGAAGGCAGGAGTCCGACACCCTGGGAGGCTAGCGCATGGTGGGCGCGGGAAGACCGTTCGGCACCGTGGACAGAATGAGCGTCATCATGACTCTCCGGGCGGCGGGGTCGCACGATCCCGACGTTCTTCGGGCTCGCAAGGAGCTTCTGGTGCGGGCGGCACGCTGGCCCCAGTACCTCGGATTCGCGTCGATGTTGCTCGGCGTATTGCTCTCGATTGGCCGCCCCGGCCCCGCGGCAGGGGTACCCGTGGCTGTGATCGGCTGGTGGCTGTGGCGCCGCGGCGTCCGCAATGTGACGGCGGTCGAATCGGCTTACAGCGAGTTCGTGAAATCTCCATCTCCGTGAGGTGAAACAATGCGCAACGGAATCAAAGGAGGACGGGCAATGTGGGGAGGGGGCCTGCTCATCGCGGTCGCCGCCGTTGCCTGTGGCGGCGGACTCGAGGGAGTCTACCAACCCGAGCCCGGAAAAAGCGGACTGGCAGGTGGGGGTCTCGTCGAGCAGATCGAATTCCGCTCCGGTGACAAGGTGGAAATCACCCTCATGGGCATCACGAAAGAAGGAACGTACGAGGTCGATGGCGACCGGGTGCGCATCGCCGTATCGGGTGACATCCAGATCTTCCGGGTCGACGACGATGGGTGCATAGACGGCGGCGCGATTGGCCGCTACTGCCCCAAGGGTGGGATCGCGAGCGGCGATCATGACAAGAGAAAAGAGAATGGCAAGCGCCCGTCGGGAACCTACGTGGCCCGGGACGGCAATGGTCTGGTCACGCTGGTCTTCCGGTCGGGAAACGAGGCGGAGCTGACGATGACGGAACGGGGCAAGACCTCCCCCGCAATCGTGGCCAGCTATTCCATCCGGGGCGACCGAGTCGAGTTCCGCCTCCTCGAGTTTGACGAATCATTCGAACTCACCTATCGCGAGGACGTCCTCGAGGGCGTGATACAGGGCGAAAACGTTCGCTTCACCAGGAGATAGCCATGAAGGCACCAAGAGAGTTGCCAAGGGCGCTCGCGCTGATCCTCGCCGCCGCGCTGGCGGGATGCGGGTCTGACGGGGGCCGGGGCGGGGGTGGGGCCGAGTCCGTAAGGGCCCCGGCGAGCGCGGGCGACGTGTGGGAGATCGCCCGGCCGGCCGACCGGGCCACGGCGGCCGTGTCGATGCTCGCCTATCTGCACGGGCTCCACGTGATCGTGCTCGACGGCGAGGACGCCTACGCGGGGATGACCCGCCTGCGCGGTGAGCGCGACACGGATGGCGCGATCGTCGTCCCACTGGCAGATGGCGCGACGGCCACGATGACCCCGGAAGGGGACGGGATGCAACTCCGGTTTTCCACGGGTGAGACCGTCGCATTCAAGAAGCGAGGGACCTCATGACCACACGCCATTCGATCGTTCTGGCTGGCCTAGCCGTGCTGGGCCCGGCCCTCGCCACAGCGGCCGTAGCGCAAGACGGTGGGCTCGACGAAACGCAGGTGGCGCTGGTGTATCACGCCATCACCGGAGAGCCCCTCGACTTCGAGCGGATCGCCCAGGCGAGCGACGCGGTGCGGCGGGCCTCCAATTTCGACCGGCCCGATGTCATCGCGGCCGAGGTGGCGCGGTTGGAACGGATGGCTGCCGCCGCGGATCCATCCCGCTCCTTCCAGACCCGGGTGAACGACAACATCTCCGAATACGATCACACGCGGGAGCAGTTCAGCATCACGCTGTTCACCCCCGGGTACTACGTGCCGGTCGACGCGTTCGGGCAGCGGTACCAGTTGGTGTTCGCCAACGCGGAATCGGTGCGAGCCATCCCCATGCCAAAAGAAGAGGCGCGCGAGTTCGACATCCTGCTCAACCGTATCGGGCGCCGCGTTACCAACGAAATCCGCTTTCGGGTGACCGGCCAGGGCGACCCAGCCGGCGGCGTAACGGGTGCACGGGTGATCCAGGCTGAGATCCTCGAGGTCCGGCTGATGGACCGCAACGGCAACGTGGTCCACGTCCCCACCCCCACAGCGGCCGCCGCTCTGCTGGCTACGGTCCCGTTCGATCCGGCCACGGCCGATGTGGCAGGCTTCCGGGTGGGCGTCAAGGGAAAGGACCTCGAAGCCAGCCTGACCAGGCTGTACGGCGAGGTGTCGCGCCGCCAGGCCAAGAGTGATGGTTTTCCGGGAATCGCCACCGTGATGGTGGTGAACGAACTGGGGTGCCGGTCGATCATCGGCCGGCGAACCAAGCCCAAGCCGGGCGACGTGTGCCTCACCGCCCTGCTCGACGAGAAGGATGTGGTGCGGTCGATCCGCATCGAGCGCCGCTTCCCGCCGTTCGGCAGCGAGGTGTTCCGCTCGGCGATGGCCGCCAAGTACGGCGCAGTGGCCGACGCCCGGTCGGGGTCGATCTATGTGTTGTCCTGGGGTCCGGAGGTGGACGCACGGTTGGGCGTGCGGGCCTTGAGCGCCAGCTACGAAGCCGACAGCGACTTCATGGATCGTGGACTCAACCGAGCGGCCGACATGGTGGTGACGCTCCATCTGGTGGACGCGGCCTGGGCGTCGCGGACCGCTCAACAATAGGGGAGGGCCCGATGAGATTCCGTCAATTATTGGCTGCTTGTCTCACGGTAACGTGCGGCATGGCACTGGGAGGGGTGGGCGCGCTCGAGGCTCAGTCCGACTCCGTCTGCACCGCCTCGGCGGCTTGCGCCGAGGTGACCGACTTCACGGCCGCCGTCAGCGGCTTTCGGGAGAGCGTGAGCGGCAACTACCGGGTGGTTGCCGTGACGGTTCGCTTCAAGAACAAGACCGACAGGGAGTTGAGGCTGGGGTTCGTGACCGGGTCCGCCGTGGTGATCGATGACCGCGGCAATCGTTACCAGTTAGTAAGGCAGAATGGGGTCCGCGGCATCGGCGAGATCAGCAGCACCACTTTCGATCCCAAGTTCATGCTCCGGCCCGGCGAAGAGAGCGACGGCCGTTTCGAATTCTATTGGCAGCCGGCCCGGGGCGTCATCTACGGCACTAGCTACGAGATCGACATGGCCATCCGCGAAATCGATCCCGTGGCAGACGGCCAGTACCGGTTGGGGCGGGAGCATGCTCTCCACTTCAGTGGTTTCGGGGAGGGCGCTGCGGCCTTGGCTCAGCCGGCCACGATCTCCGCGTCCGACCCCTGCGCCGGCCAGCCCCGTTGTCATTTCGCCACGGCCTTCGCGGCCGAGGTCACCCGGGTCACCCGGAGTGTCTCCGGCCAGCTCAACGATCAGATCATCGAGTTCACCGTCAAGTTCACCAACATGACGACCGAGCCGCTGATTCTTGGCTTCACCGATGGCTCCAGCGTGGCGGTGGATGATGCCGGCAACCGCTACCTGTGGAACCGGCCCGGCATCAAAGACAAGACCGGTGTCCGTGGCATTGGCGTGATTGGGCGCGGGTCGGCGGATCCGTCGTTTGTGCTCGAGCCCGGCGGGTCGGGGAGCGCCACCTTCAAGGTGTGGTTCACGGCCCGCCAGAACCAGGTGGGGACGCGCTACGCTTTCGACTTCACCGTGGAACGGCTGGAGATTCTGCCAAGCCGGCAGATCATGTCGAGGAGGGAGTATGCCGTCGGCTTCGGTGATCTGACGGTCGGCTCGTGGTCGGGCAGTAGCGCGCTGGAGGAACTGGTCGCTGCGATGCTACGATCGGCCGGAGTCAGCGAGCAGTAGATAGGCGAGGGCAGATGGAGGCGGGGGCAGCGAGGGCAGCGGGAGCAGCGGGGGCAGTAGAGGGCATGGTGCCCAGGAGGCTGTGCCTGGGCGACCAAGCGCATGAGCCGGGAACAGTGCTAAACCTCTTGTTGAAAGGGAATGATGATGAATGAAGCGACAGGGTTCATTGGTAGTCTGTTTGATTTGTCCTTTTCTGAATTCGTGACGACGAGGATCATCAAGTTCTTGTTCATTCTTGCTTTGATTGGTTCTGCAGTGGCAGCACTGGCGATAGTCATTGCTGGATTCGGATCTGGTTCTGGTGCTATTGGGATCTTGGCTCTCCTGGTGTCGCCGGTCGTGTTCTTCCTCTCCGCTCTTCTTGCGAGAATATGGTTGGAGTTGATCATCGTGGTCTTTAGGATCGCGGAGAATACCGGGCGCTTGGTCGAGATGGGTAGACCCGAATAGACGCTTGGCCAGGTAGCTAGCGAGCCCGTCGCGGGTTGGGGTCAGAATCCAACGCGCCGGTTTCGCCGGCGCGCAGACTGAGCCTTGTCGGAACAATGAAAAGGGCTGCCAGCGTGTGACGATCTCACGGTCATTCGCCTGGCAGCTCCGGAACCACCTGTGGCGGGTCAGCCACCAGCCCCACCAGATTAGCCCCCGACGCTTCCGAGCCCCATATTAGCCCCGACGCCATACTCACTCGGTGACCCGTGAACTGCGGTCGTCGGCCGATACCGCGATACGGTCTTCCCCAACCCAGGAGGCGAGCTTGAGGCATCCATTACCGATCCGCACGCCATGGATCCTGACCATTCTGGTATTGGCGGCAGGGTCCGCCGCGCCGGCCCAGAGCACCCGGCTGTTCGTGGACAAGACCATCCCGTTCGAGGAGGGGTTTCGGATTTACCTGGTGCCGGACATGGAGGGCATGGGGTCGGCCGTGCTGGTGTCGGAAGTCATCGCCGGCAACGAGGCGCCTCGCTACAAGGACCGTACCGGGCCCGACTACTGGAACCACTACCGGCACCTGCTCACCCAGGAAGCCAACGTGGTCATCGAGGGCGCCCGGGCGGCCGGGGCCCGGTCGTTCGTGGTGAACGAGGGGCACGGTGGCAACCGGTTCGCCAACATCATTCCCTGGGAGCTCGACCCCGACGCCCTGCTCATCCGCGGCTATCCCAAGCCGATGGTGATGAGCACCGGCATCGACTCGACGTTCGGCACCATGATGTTCACTGGGGCCCACGCCGCGCCGCCCAACCACGCCGTCATGTCGCACAACTACGCCTTCGACGCGTTCACGGTGAACGGCACGCGCCTCAACGAAGTCGGCATCAACGCGCTGATCGGCGGGGCCAAGGGCGTGTCCGTCTCCCTGGTGAGCGGTGACGACGTGCTGGTGGCCGAAACGCAAGCCATACTGGGAAACGGCGTCATCGGCGTGGTCACCAAGATTGCGGTGGGCTACCACGCGGCGATCACCTACAGCCCGGAGCGCGTGCGTGAGATGCTGCGTGCTGCGGCCGAGGAAGCCGTGCGCCGGGAGATGGCCGGCGACTTCGAGCCATTCGTCATGGCCACGCCGTACGTCGTGGAGTTCACCCTGCGCTCGAGTTATCCCCCCGAAATAGAGGCGGCGGTCGACACGATCACCAATTACCCGCTCGAGAAGCTCGGCGAACGATCGTACCGTATGGTCACAGATGACGTTGACCGGATTGGCTATCTGCTCGACGCGATCGAGGAAATCGTACTGCCTTGATGGTGGCGGGGCAGCGGGGCGGCGAGGGCAGATGACAGCGGGGGCAGATGACAGCGGGGGCAGATGACAGCGAGGGCAGATGACAGCGGGGGCAGATGACAGCGGGGGC
>CAJVYZ010000011.1 GCA_913009915.1 uncultured Gemmatimonadota bacterium
ATGATACGGCGACCACCGAGATCTACACTCTTTCCCTACACGACGCTCTTCCGTTCTGAACGACTTCTACCCAATCGCCGATGCGGATGTCCTTCTCGGCGATCAGCTGTTCGTTGTGTAGCGTGGCGTTGGAAATGGTGACCCCGCCCAATTCGACCGGTTCCAACTCGGCGTAGGGATTGAGGGCGCCGGTCCGGCCGACGTTGATCTTGATGTTCCGCAGGCGAGTCACGGCCACCTCGGGGGCGAACTTCCGGGCGACCGCCCAGCGGGGCTCGCGCCCACCGATGGCGCCCAGTTCAGGCCACAGGTCGAGCCGGTCCAACTTCACCACCACGCCGTCGGCTTGAAACGGCAGGGTGGGGAGGAGGGCCTCGAGCGTCGGGATATGCTCGATGACGTCATCGAGAGTGGCCAGCCGCTCCCGGTGTCCTTCCACCTGAAAGCCCCATGCGCTCAACAGCTCGAGGGCGTCCCACTGGCTGGATACCGGGCGCTGTCCCTCCAGCACCTCGATGTGGAAGGCGAACAGGCGAAGCCTGCGTTTGCCGGTCACGGCGCTGTCGAGTTGCCGTAGGCTGCCGGCGGCGGAATTCCTTGGGTTGGCGAACGGCGGATCGCCTTGCGCCTCGCGCAACCGGTTGACGCGGGCGAAGGTGGTGAGCGGGAAATAGACCTCACCCCGGATCTCCATCAGCGCCGGCACATCGTCCGCCGGCAGAACCAGCGGGACGTCGTGGATGGTGCGGAGGTTGGGGGTGACGTCTTCGCCGATGATGCCGTTGCCGCGGGTGGCCCCAGTCGTCAGGCGACCGTTGGAGTAGGTGAGATTGACGGCTGCGCCGTCGATCTTCAACTCGGTAACGAACGCGCTGGCGGCGGCCTCGGGTATGAGCCGGAGGTTGCGTTCATGCCAGGCGCGGAGTTCGTCGGTATCGAAGGCGTTGGCCAACGACAGCATCGGCTGGAGGTGGCGGTGCTTGGTCAGGGCCGACGCGGGTGCCGCGCCCACCCGCTGGGTGGGTGAATCCGCGGTGCGAAGTTGTGGCTGGTCCCGTTCCAACTGCTGGAGCTCACGGAACAGCCGGTCGTATTCCGCGTCGGAAATGGATGGATTGTCTTCGAGGTAGTACGCTCGATTGGCGCGCTGGATCTGGTCGCGCAACTCGGCGGCTCGCCGGGTGGCCGTAGCTCGGCTCCCGGATGGACTCACCGGGTGGCGGCCTCCTGGGCGATGACGGCCATGGCGACGCTGACCAGCCGGTCGATCTCCTCGGCCGAGGACCTACCGAGCACTCCTTCGTTCCAGGGGCCTTCCCGCGAGGCGGCCTCCTCGAGGAGACGGCGGATGAAGCTGAGGAGAGCCGCTCGCGTGCGATCCTGGCTGGTTTCGACCGGACCGTCGCTCCGGTGGTCCTTGAGCCGCTCGAACCGGTGGGCATTGCGCAACGCCTTGGCCGTGAGACCGGCCACCACTTGGCAGAATTCCACGTCGACGTCGGAGAAACTGGAGCCGTCGCGGAACGTGCGGAGCAGGATGGCGCCGATGGCATCACCGCGCCACGTGATCGGCACCACGGTGATGGACTTGACCCGCCGGTTGGCAAGGGCTCCCTGGACCCCCTTCAGCGAGGGGTCGCTGGCGGCGTCGGGGATGAACACCGTTTCCCCCGACTGGATGGCCTGTTTGAGCTCCGGGTAGCGGTCGAGATCGACCACATAGTTGCGGATACTGGGATCCTCGTAGCTCGCCACCAGACGAACTCGCTGACCACCCTTTTCCACCAGGAAGATCGAACAACGATCGAGGCCGAACGCCTCACCGAGCCGCCGTGCAACCGATTGCACAACGTCCATGAAGTTGAGCGAGCCGGCGATTTCCTGGAGGATCTCGATGACGGCCAGCAGGTGCTTGCGCTCGTGTTCGAGCGCCTGGAGGCGTCCCTGGAGGTTCTCGACTTCTTGTTCGAGTGACGGCTCGTCAAGGGTCATGGTTCCTGGTCCAATGGAGGCGGAAAGGGTTGTCGGATAGGAAGTTGGGCAGGGAGGGGCCGGGGGTCAAGCCGGTGGACCAGCCCGATTGCTCGGCGGCCCGGGGCTGGCTAGCTTCCCCATATCTATCGAGGAGCGACCACTGTGACCGACGATGACCAGGACCTGTACGACGATAGTCTAGACGAAATCGAGATTGTCGAGGAAGACGACGATGAAATGGCCGCCGCTGGGTTTCGCGGACCGGAGTTTGCCACCGGTCTCATCCTCGGTGCGGTGCTCGGTGCGGTGATCGCCCTGCTGGTGGCCCCGCGCGCTGGTGCCCGTACCCGCAGGGACCTCGGCCGGAAGGCGCGCCGGATTCGGCACGACGTCGAGGACCGGTGGGATGGAGCGCAACGTGACTTGCGGCGGCAGGTCCGGCGGCGGAAGCGCAAGCTCCGGGGTCAGGTCAAGAAGGCCACCAAGCGCACGCGCAAGGCGATCGAGCGACTCACCTAGTCGCGTCCGTCTTCCTTGCCGGCCATTTCAGTCATTAGTTCCGCCGCGCGCGCCTTGTATCTGGGATCGAGCACGTCGAACACCGGCAAAGAATCGATCGCCTGGAGCTGAGGCCGGGCGTCGCTGTAGCGTTTGCGGTCGAAGTAGATCTCTGCCAAATCCATGCGGTGGTAGATGACGGCGGGATCGATGGCGACGGCAAGTTCCATGTGCTCTTCGGCCTGCTCCCAGCTCGCCAGGTCCAGAAAGTCTCCGCCGTACAGGTTCTTGGCGAACCACCGCTGGATGCCCGAGAGCCGCTTGATTTCCGCATGCCACAGCCCGATGACGTGATGGGCCTTGTCGTGCTCCGGGTCGAGTTCCAGGGCCTTCAGCGCCTCCACCCGGATTTCGGGCGCGCGGCGCACCCGTTCCTTGTTGTTCTTGGTGAGGGACGCGCGCCCGACGGCGGCCGCCAGAATGTAGTGCCCGTCCGGCTGCAGCAGTTCCGCGTCCACGGCACGTCGGGCGTATACCTCGGCCAGGATGTAGAGTGAGTCCCGCTCCTTGCTCTTGACGTCGTCGGGCGTTTGCTTGCCGACGTCGATCAAGGCCGAGGCCATACGCCAGTTGGCCTGGTAGTTGGTGGAGTCGAGGGCCAGGGCGGCCGCAAAGTGGTCCCCGGCACCTTCGGGGTCCCGGGTGTCGGCGGCTACGAGGCCCAGGGCCATGTGCTCGTCGAAATCGAGGGCGGCGGACTGAGCCGCCAAGTTGCCGGCCGCCAGCCCCACGAGCAGCGGAACACCCCACGCTTGGGTGGCGATCTTGAAGGAGATCATGATCAAATGGTGGTTGCCTCACTCATAGAACGCAAGCGCGGGGGCGAGGCCCTCACGGCCCCGGAGTGGCGGGAACTGCTCCAGGCCTACGGGACCGATGCCGTGCCCGACTATCAGATGGCGGCGCTCCTCATGGCCGTTTTCTTTCAGGGACTCACGGCCGAGGAGCTGTACACGGTTACCGACACCATGCTGCACAGCGGCGCCAGCCTCGATTTCGACGGGTGGGATACGCCGCGGGTCGACAAGCACTCTACCGGCGGCGTGGGAGACAAGACGTCGATCGTCCTGGCGCCACTGTTGGCCTGCTGCGACGTAGCCGTCCCCATGCTGTCCGGACGGGGCCTGGGGCACACCGGCGGAACGCTCGACAAGCTCGAGTCCATTCCGGGATTCCGGACGGGGTTGTCGCTCGAGGAAGCTGAGCGGCAAGTCCGGACCTTGGGCTGCGCCATGTTGGGGCAGAGTCGGGACATCGCCCCTATCGATCGTAAGCTTTACGCCCTGCGGGACGTCACCGCCACGATCGAATCGATCCCGCTCATTGCCGCCAGCATCATGTCCAAGAAGTTGGCCGAAGGACTGAACGGGCTGGTGCTCGACGTCAAGACCGGGAGCGGCGCGTTCATGGTCGACGTCGAGGACGCCCTGGCCCTGGCGCGGACCACGATCGAACTGGGCGAAGCCCACGGCTGCCGGACCACGGCACTGCTCACCGCCATGGACCGTCCGCCGCGGTGGTCGGTGGGCAACTCGCTCGAAATAGAGGAATGCATCTCAACGCTCCAGGGTGAGGGCCCCTCCGACCTGGCCGAGGTGATTCTCGCCCTGGGGTCGGAGATGCTGATGTCCGCCGGTGTCGCCGGCGATCCGACGGAGGCGCGGTGCCGGTTGGAGGATGCCCTGGCGTCGGGGAAGGCGCTCGAGCGCTTTGCCGCATTGATCGAGGCGCAAGGGGGCAACCCCGCGATCATCGACGACCCGGCCGTCCTCCCCCAGGCGGAGGAAATCGAAGTGCTCGAGGCGTCGGCTGCGGGCGTCGTTCAGTCGGTCGAACCGCGGCGCATCGGGCTGGCGGTGATCGAACTCGGTGGCGGGCGGCAGCGGCTGGACGACGACATCGATCCCAGTGTCGGGTTCGTCATTTCGGTCAAGCCCGGTGACCGGGTGGCAGCCGGTGAAGCCATCGCCTCGGTGTTCGCCCGCGACGCCGAAGGGATCCGTGCAGGTCGGGCCGCGTTGGAGGAGGCGATCGTCATCGGGGAGGTCGGGAGTCTCACTCCGTTGGTGTCTCATCGCGTCACCGCTGCGGGGACGGAAGTCCTGGAGGTGACCTAGGCATGATGGCCGGCATGTTGACGGCGCTGGCAATCTTCGCCGTGGGGTATTGGCTGGTGCGGCGGGGTGAGGACATCCGTAGCCGCCACCGATCGCCGTTCCACGACATCGACCGTGACGTGTTGGAGCGGGCTGAGCGGGAGGTGCGCGATCTGGGTATCGATCACCACCCGGACGACGGCTTCGAGGGGGATGATTGGGGGCCGGGAACGAAGTAGGCGGGGACGTAAGCGGGGGCGGCGAGGGCAGCGGGAGCAGCGAGGGCAGTTGACGGTGAGGCGCGGAAGGGGGATGACTTCTAGATTCCTACTATGGCTGATTCTGACGACGGGCTGTTTCAGCGGGTCGCCGCGGCGCTGGGTGATCAGTATGACCTGATCCGCCTCTTGGGGAGGGGGGGGATGGCTAGCGTGTTCCTGGCCCGGGAGCATGCGCTCAAGCGGTTGGTGGCCATCAAGGTGCTCGACCCGGAGTTGGGTGCCAGCGAGGATTTCCGTAGCCGGTTCCAGCGCGAGGCCGAAACCGCTGCCCAGCTACACCACCCGAATATCGTGCCGATCTACAGTGTTGGTGCGTCCGGCGGTCTGGCGTACTTCACCATGGCGTACGTCGATGGCGAGAGTCTGGGGGCGCGTCTCCGTCGCCTGGAGCGCTTCCCGGTCGAGGACGCTCTCCGAGTGACCAGGGAAGTCGCCGCGGCTCTGGGCGCCGCGCATCGGCGCGGCATCATCCACCGGGACGTCAAACCCGCCAACGTGTTGTTCGACAAGGAATCCGGCCGCGCCCACGTGACGGACTTCGGCATTGCCCAGGTGGTGTCGACCGAGGGCGAAGCCGGCGAGGAATCGGAAGAGCTGACGGTTGCCGGGATGGTCATGGGCACGCCGCGTTACATGAGCCCCGAGCAGGCCAGCGGCCAGCGCGACCTCACGCCCGCCTCCGACTTGTACGCCGTAGGCATCCTGCTCTACGAAATGCTGAGTGGCGCCTATCCGTACGCCATAGGTCTCAACCGCAACTTCCTGGTGGCCCACCTGACCCAGGATGTCGATCCACTCTCGTCGCACCTGCGCGATGTTCCGGCCGACATCGAGACCATCGTGACGAGGCTGCTCGACAAGGATCCGGCCCGGCGGTTCGGCACGGCGTACGACCTCCTGGCCGCGCTGGGATCGGGCGAGGTCTCGGCTCCGGTGGCCCCGCACCGCAGGATGAGGCGTGGTTGGGTGGCGGCGGGCGCCGCGGTAGTGATGCTTGCCGTCGTGTTCGGTCGGACCCTGTTGCAGCCATCCGATGGCGTGCCCGAGGGGGTCGATCCGCGCCAGTCAATACTGCTGGGGTTCTTCAACAACACCAGCGCCGACCGGAGCCTCGACTGGCTCCGTATCGGCGGTGTGGAACTCCTGGGTCAGTCGCTGGCGCGGTGGGACGATCTGCAGGTGATCGGGGTAGACCGGTTGCTCGACGCGGCGCGCAAGGCGGGGATCGACGAGGACGAACCGATCTCGCGCGACGACGCGTTCACCATGGCGCGCCGGCTCGGTGTGTGGACAGCCACCACCGGGTCATTGGTTAGGCTCAACAACGATTCGATGCGGATCACCGTGCGGGTGTACGACGTGGCCAGCGAGCGGGAGTTGTCGACGGCGACGGTGGCGGTACTGAGGGACTCGGCGTTGACGGAGGCGTTCGACGCACTGGGGCAGGAGATCCTGGAGGTCGCCGGAGCGCCGCCAACCGCGGTCGTTGGTATGGAACCGCCGACCCATTCCATCGATGCCTACCGGGCATATATCGACGGCATGCTGGCCCGCAACCGATTCGATCTGGACAGCGCCAAGATCGCCTTCCGCCGGGCGGTCGACGAGGATCCCCAGTTTGCCCTGGCTTATTACGCGTTGAGCGCGGTTACCAGTGGTGTCCAGGTGCCCTCACAGGACCCCGAATACCTGGCCCTGGCCGACAGCGCCCTGCGATACTCGGCCAACCGGCCCACCAAGGAGCGATTGCTGATCGAAGCGTTTCACGCCTTCGTGAACGCCGACCTGGTGCGGGCGCAGGAGTTGTACCGGGAGCTGCTGGCCAAGGACTCTACGCTGGCCGACGCCTGGGCCGGTCTGGGGGCGTCGGCCACCTTCGACCTGACCCTGCGCGTCGATGAGGACGGCAACGAGTACTTCCCTTCTTCCCCTACGGTGGCGCTGCACAGCTTTACCCGGACGCTGGAACTCGATGCCAACGACTACCGTGCCTACCCGATCATGACGTCTTTGCTCATGGCCGCGTCACAGCAGGAAGGGAGGATGCCCGCGTTTCGGGATCCGCCGCCGGGAGACCTGACGACCCTGGGACGGCGCGTTCCCGTGGAATGGTATCAGCTCATACTGCAGGGCGATTCCATCCTGACGGTGCCGGTGGATTCCGTCGCCGACAGATTCCCGCCGGCGGTGCTCGACTCGCTACGCCGGGCCGCCCGGCAGCGCGCCGAGGACCTGTTGCAACGGTGGGTCAGCCACGCGCCCGATCAGGGTATCGCCTGGCTCACGCTGGCGTCGGTGCAGCACGACGAGAAGAAACACGACGAGGCGTTCGCCTCGCTGGCGGAGGCGCGCCGGGTAGGCCTCCCGTCCGTCATCCCCCACGAAGTGGTGCGACTCGCCTGGTTGCTGGAGGCGCAGCGGTTCGATGAGGCGCTCCCGCTGGCCGACTCGCTGGCCGGCACCGGATGGGGGCCTGACATGGACGACCAACATCTGATGCAGTCGATGCCATTTCCCGATGCCCTCCTGGTAGCGGGCCGCATCGATGAGGCGGTTGCCATCGAGCGACGCCGCCGCGCGGTGCAGCACCAGTTTCAGGCTGGTCCCGAGATCAAGGCCCGCTATGAACTGATGCCGCTGGTCACCGAAGTGCGTGCTCGAGCGGCTCTCGACCAGTTGTCGCCGGCCTTGATGGCCACGGCCATGGATTCGCTGGAGGCGGTTGCCGCCCGTCTCGACGACTCCGCCCGGGTGAAGTTCCTCGAAGACCTGGGAGGGGCCCTGCTGCCAGGCGCAGCTGCCCTGGGCGACACGGCCCGCATAGCGGCGTTCCGGGTGCAGTACGGCTCGGACCGGTATCTGGCGATTGACGCGTGGGCTGCCGTTGCGGCGGGCGACCTGGCCCTGGCCGAAGTGCGCTACCAGGCTGCGTTGCTGGACACTACCTGGACGCCCCGGCAGGTGTTCCCCCTGGCGCGGACGGCCGAAGCCCTGGGCCGTTACGACGAGGCCCTGGCTCATTACACCGCGATGGACACGTTGAACTATTCGGCCGTGGAAGGGACCGATACCGATTTCGTGTTGTTGGTCCGATCGTACGCCCTGCGAGCCGCGGTGTACGACGCCACCGGGGACGGCGAGGCAGGTAAGGCCTCTTACCGGAAGTTCCTGGGGTTGTGGCAGGATCCTGAGGATGGGCTACGGGAACAGCGGGACCTGGCTCGTCAGGCGCTAGGGCAACTCGAACGGCAGGACCGGCCGGACAATTAGCTGTGGGCTATGGCTACGAGCTACGAGCTGTGAGCAGGGAGAATCGAACGGTAGAAGCCCATAGCTCATAGCTCATAGCCCACGACTACACATCCAGGTGACTGACATAGGTGGCGTTGGCTTCGATGAACTGGCGTCGCGGTTCGACCTCGTCACCCATTAGCTCATCGAACAGCTTGGACGCTTCGACGGCGTCGTCGAGTGTGACGCGGAAGATGGTACGCTTGGCCGGGTCCATGGTGGTGCCCCACAGTTGGTCGGGGTTCATTTCCCCCAATCCCTTATAGCGCTGGATGTTGATCTTGACGTCGCCGCCCTGGCCGTTGCGGAAACGTTTGAGGATTTCGTCGCGTTCTTCGTCCGAGTAGGCGTAGAACGCCTCCTTCTTCTTGGATAGCCGATACAACGGCGGCTGGGCAATGTAGATGTATCCGGCTTCGATCAGATCCAGCATCTGGCGGAAGAAGAAGGTCAGCAGGAGTGTGCGGATGTGGGCGCCGTCGACATCCGCGTCGGTCATGATGATGATCTTGTGGTAGCGTGCGTTGTCGATCTTGAAGTCCTCGCGCACCCCGGCCCCGATTGCGGTGATGATGTTACGAATCTCCGCGTTGCCGAGGATCTTGTCGATGCGGGCGCGCTCGACGTTGAGAATTTTGCCGCGGAGCGGGAGGATCGCCTGGAACTGGCGGTCGCGACCCTGCTTGGCGCTGCCGCCCGCCGAATCGCCCTCGACGAGATAGAGTTCGGTCATGGTGGGATCGTCCAGGGAGCAATCGGCCAACTTACCCGGGAGAACGGCGTTCTCCAGACCGGACTTCTTACGGACGAGCTCGCGCGCCTTGCGGGCCGCCTCACGGGCGTGGGCGGCGCTGGCGGCCTTTTCGATGATGGCACGGGCCACCGGCGGGTGTTCTTCCAGGTAGTTGCTCAACTGCTCGTAGACCACCTGGCGGACGATGCCCTCGACTTCAGAGTTGCCCAACTTGGTCTTGGTCTGGCCCTCGAACTGTGGCTCCTTCACCATGATGTGCAGTACGCAGGTGAGTCCCTCGCGTACGTCTTCTCCCGAGAGGGTGAAGTCGGCCTTCTTGAGAGACTTGGTCTTGAGGCGCTTGGAGACCTCGTTGATGGCGCGCGTGACCGCCGCCTTGAAGCCGGTAAGGTGTGTGCCGCCTTCGTGGGTGTTGATGTTGTTGACGAAGGTGAAAATGTTCTCGTTGTAGCCGTCCTCGTACTGGATGGCCACGTCTACGCTCACGTCGTCTCGTGTTCGCTGGAAGGCAATCGGCGTGGGGTGCAGTGGCTTGCGATTCCGGTTGAGCCATAGGGCGAACTGGGCCAGGCCGCCCTTGGCTAGGAACGTTTCCGATTTGGGCTCATCGGGCCGCTCGTCCGCCAGGCTGATGCTGACGCCTTCGTTGAGGAAGGCGAGCTGGCGCAGGCGGTCGGCCAAAGTCGTCCAGTTGAACTCCAGCACGGTGAAGATTTCCGGGTCGGGCTTGAAGCGGACGGTGGTGCCGGTGCCCTTGGCCTTCCCCAAGACCGTGAGAGGCTTGGTCACCTGGCCTCGGCAGAAGGTGATCTGGTGTCGCTGACCGTCGCGGTCGACGACGACCTCGAGCCGATCGGACAGGGCGTTGACCACCGAAACGCCGACGCCGTGAAGCCCACCCGACACCTTGTAGGAGGACTTGTCGAACTTGCCGCCGGCGTGGAGTGTGGTGAGGGCCACTTCAACGCCCGGCTTCTTCTCGACCGGGTGGATGTCGACGGGAATGCCCCGGCCATTGTCGACGACGGTTATCGAGTTGTCCTTGTGGATCGTCACGTTGATCGTGTCGCAGAACCCGGCCATCGCCTCGTCGATCGAATTGTCGACGACCTCGTACACCAAGTGGTGCAAGCCGTTCTCGCTGGTAGATCCGATGTACATCCCGGGCCGGAGCCGGACCGCCTCGAGACCCTTGAGTACCTGGATCGATTCCGAGGAGTAGTCGTTACCGGTCTGTGTCTGCTGTAGCTTTTTGGCCATGTCCCATCACGTAGTAGGGCCGGGGCCACCCAGTGGCACCCAGCGAATTCCGTTGATGCGTCCCGTCCGAGACGCGTTGATCTTTGCCAGTATCTTCGGTGTCATCAGGCTCAGTTCCGCCGCCCACGGTGCCGTGGCAACGCGGACGCGGAGCACTCCCTCCGGCGAAACCGATTCTGGCGTCGTCACCGCGGCGATCTGGCTCCCGACGAGGGAGGGCCACGCCTCGATCACGGCGGCACGCTCCACGCCTTCTTGAAGTCCCGAGCGTTTGAGGTAGCCTGCCAGCGCGTCGCCCAACCGCACCATCGGTCGTTTGCCGGCCATCGGCCTCCTCCGGTCAGCCATCAGCGCGAACCGTTCCGGTCTCGACGTGCCACATCGGAAGGTCCAGTCCGTCCGGCAGTTCGTTGCGCCGCGGCGCCGACAGCAGCACCTGGGCGCGGGGCTGGCGACGCAGTCGCTCCGCCAGGCAGTCCTGACGCCGAGTGTCCAATTCGGCGAACACGTCGTCGAGCAACAGGGCCGGCTCGGTATTGCGCCACCGTGCCAGCGTATCCCACTCGAGCAGCTTGAGCGCCACGGTAGCGCTGCGGTGCTGGCCAGTCGAGCCGTAGGTCCTGAGCGGTCGGCCGTCCAACTCGAGGACCAGGTCGTCCCGGTGCGGGCCGACGGTGGTGGTGCCGCGCGCTTCATCGCGGGACCGGGCCTCCGCCAGGGCCTCCGGCCAGGCGCCGGGTTCGGCCAGGCTGTCCCGGCCGAGGTACCGCACCTCCACGCGCGCCGTCTCGCCCATGGCGCGAAATTCTTCGGCGAACAGGCCCGCCGTTTCCTGCAACCACTCTAGCCGCCGCCGGACGACGGCCGCGCCATGCTCTATCAGCGCCGGCTCGAAGGCCGCGAGTGTGCTCGAGTGCTGCTTGAGCGCTGCGTTTCGCTGCGCCAGCGCCGCCCGGTACCGCGTCAGGGCACGGAGGTACTCGCGATCGGCCAGCGAGAGGAGGCGGTCGAGGTACAGCCGCCGTCCGGCGGCGGGGCCCGATGCCAAGCTGGTGTCGGTGGGAATGAATGCCACCGCGAGCCACAGCCCGACCGCGTCTGCCAACCGCTCGATGTCCGCCTCGTCGACGGTGATTCGCTTCCTCTTGGGCGATGCCGTGTAGCGCACAGCCACGTTGTGGGTCACGCCCTGGTCGGCGTAGCGGCACTCCACCTTGAATCCTGGGCCGCCGAATCCGACCATCTCGGCGTCGGCGGCGCTCCGGAAGGACCGGAACAAGACCGGGTAATAGGCCGCCTCGAGCACGTTGGTCTTTCCGTGACCATTGGGCCCGAGAAGAGCTACCCCCTCCGCCGGTACACTCAGGGCCAGAGGCTCCAGATTGCGGAACCCCGTGGCGGCGAGCTGCACCAGGCGCACTACTGGATGCTCAACAGGCGCCTAGTGGGGCCGCCCTGATTGCCGTCATCGTCCTTGGCGGTGACGGAGATCGTAACGACAGTTCCTGCCAGGCCCGTGGTCGGCAGGGTGAACTGAAACAAGACCGTCTCGCCGTCGACATTCGTGGGTGGCAGGTTGAACGGCGCGCCCCGGATGCTGAAGAAAATCGAATCGACGTTGACGTCGTCCTGGACCTCGCCGATGATCACCAGCGTCGCTCCCTCGGTAACCACTGTATCGCTTCCCGGTTCGGTGATGGTGATCAGCGGTACCACGGAGCCGTTCCCCGGACCCGTGGGCGTGATGGGCCGGTCGCGGCCTGAACACCCAACAGCGAACGCGGCGATCCCTGCCAGCAGCAGGGCGCGCCGCGCGTGATCGTTCCCCGGGAATGGACTGCCGAACATGCCCTAAATCTAGCCTTAACGGGGGCAAATTGCAGCGCTCCAGCCGGTTGCCATCGGGGCCGTCAGCAGCCTTGGAAGTTGGCCTTGCGCTTCTCCAGAAAGGCCGTCATCCCCTCCCTCATGTCGGCCGTGGCCGACAGCAGGCCGAAGTGGTTGGCCTCCAGCATCAAGCCATCGTCGAGCGCCATGTCCAGCGAAGCATCGACCGCTTCCAGGCACAATCCGACGGCCAACGGGCCATTGGCCAGGATGGTCCGCATCATCTCTTCGGCCTTGCCGAGGAGTTCTTCCGGGGGATGTACCGCATTGACCAGGCCGATGCGGCAAGCCTCGTCGGCGTCGATCATCCTGGCGGTCAGCAGGAGTTCGAGGGCCCTGCCGCGCCCTACCAGCCGGGGCAACCTAACCGAGCCGCCGTAGCCCGGCCCAATGCCGAGTTTTACTTCCGGCTGGCCGAACTTGGCGTTGCTGGAGGCCAAGCGTATGTGGCAGGCCATGGCCAGCTCACAGCCGCCCCCGAGGGCAAAACCGTTGACGGCGGCGATGACCGGCTTGCCGCACTGCTCCAGGCGCCGGAAGGCGACCTGCCCCCGGCGGGATCTTGCCTTGCCATCGATGGGCCCCTGCTGTGACAGCTCGCCGATGTCGGCCCCGGCCACGAAGGCCTTGGCGCCGGCCCCGGTGATGATGGCCCCGCCAATGTCGTCGCGCGTGGCGATGGCCTCTGCCGCTGCAGCAATCTCGGCGATGACTTCGTCATTGAGGGCGTTGAGCTTGTCGGGGCGGTTGATGGTGACGAAGGCGATGCCGTCGCGCACTTCGAAATCGAGGGTGGTGAATGGCATGGTGGGATGTCGAGGTTAGGGTCGGGGGAAAGATATGGGGGCAGGGCTAAAAGGGCTAAGAGGGCTAAGAGGGCTAAGAGGGATAAGAGGGAGAAGAGGGGCTGGGGGCTACGAGGAGTACGACTGGGGTTATTTTCCCGAGATGGCTATTTCGACGATTGAGTTCACTTCCTCTGGGTCCGTCAGGATCCTCGACCAGAGGCTTCTGCCCGGGGAGGAGACTTACGCCGACCTCACCTCGGTGGAAGAAGTTGCGTTGGCCATCGAGACGCTGGCAGTGCGAGGGGCTCCGTTGATCGGGATCGCGGCGTCGATGGGGGTTGTGTTGGGGGCGCGGGAAATTGGAAAGTGGAGATTGGAAGCTGGGAGGGGTGGCGATGGCGGTGTGCGTCGGGCGGTTGATGGGGCCATTGAGCGGCTCCGGGCGACGAGGCCTACGGCGGTCAACCTGAACTGGGCGCTGGATCGGATGGCGAGTGTTGCGGCCACCGCCGATACCGCTTCGATGTTCGATGTACTCCTGGAAGAGGCAAAGGCGATTCACGCCGAGGACGCGGAGATGTGCCGGCGCATCGGTGAGGCTGGTGCACCACTGGTGAAGAACGGCGCCACCGTGATCACCCACTGCAACGCCGGGGCATTGGCCACAGGAGGCATGGGTACTGCCTTGGCGCCGATCTACGTGGCAGGCGAGGAGGGACGGGTGGCCAACGTGATGGTACCCGAGACCAGGCCGTTGCTTCAGGGTGCTCGGCTGACGGCGTGGGAACTGGCCCGCTCGGGCATTCCGTGCACCCTGATGACCGACAGCATGACCGCCAGCCGCTTGTCAAACGACGATATCTCATTTGTGATCGTGGGCGCCGACCGCATCGCCGCCAACGGCGACGTGGCCAACAAGATCGGTACCCTCGGCTTGGCGTTGCTGGCCAAACACTACGGCGTGCCGTTCTACGTGGCCGCGCCAAGCTCGACCTTCGATCCCGCTACCGCCACCGGAGCGGACATCCCCATCGAGCAGCGGGCCGCCGAGGAGGTAGGCCGCATCGGTACGCAGCAGGTAGCGGCCGATGTGCCGGTGTGGAACCCGGCGTTTGATGTGACGCCCGCGGAGCTGATCACTGCTTTCATTACCAACGAGGGGATGATGGACGTCGATGACGTCGGCGGGGGCAGATGACAGCGAGGGCAGATGACAGCGAGGGCAGCGGGGGCAGATGACAGCGAGGGCAGCGCGGGCAGGTAGCAGC
>CAJVYZ010000012.1 GCA_913009915.1 uncultured Gemmatimonadota bacterium
CTCCCCGGGTCTTGCGGCCGAGGGGCTGGTCTGGATCGTCGACCCGCGCGACGGCACCACCAATTTCCTGCACCGGTACCCGATGTACGGCGGGTCGATCGCGGCGGCGATCGACGGCGTGTTGCAGGCTGGTGTGGTGGTGGACGTAGCCCACGACGTCCACTACCATGCGTCACTCGGCGGGGGAGCTACCGCCAACGGCCGGCCCATCCGGGTATCCGGGATCACCGACCCCGGGTACGCGTTGATCGGCACGGGGTTCCCCTTCAAGCAACCCCGGTGGCTCCCGGCCTACCAACGGCAGTTCAACGCGATTCTGCCCCGGACGAGTGGCGTTCGCCGCACGGGCTCCGCCGCACTAGACCTTGCCGCCGTAGCCGCCGGGTGCTATGACGGATTCTGGGAGCTGATGCTCGCCCCGTGGGACATCGCCGCGGGACTCCTCCTGGTGCGGGAGGCAGGTGGCGTGACAAGCAATGCGGCCGGGCAAGCCATCGCGGTCGAGCACACGGCGGTCGTTGCCGGCAACGAGGCCATCCACGCCTGGCTGTTGGCCCAACTCGAGGCCGAGGGCGTTCCCGACGCGGTGGACCTTGCCGAGGAGAGGCACACATGACCGATTCCCAGCCGGACATGGTACCCGGCACCGAGCTGTCTACCGGCCACTCACTCAAAGACTGGAGCGACGCCATTGCCGCCGACGCCCCCGTCCCCGGCGGCGGTGCCGCAGCGGCCATCGGGGCCTCCATCGCCGCATCGCTGGTGGCTATGTGCGCCCGGTTGACGTTGCGGCACGAGGAGTATCGCCATCTCGAGGACACGTTCCAGGACATGGCATCCGAAGCCGATGCCCTGCGTGAAGACCTCGTCCTCCTGGCCGAAGAAGACGTCATGGCCTATGGCGCCGTGGCCCAGGCACGGGCGATTCCCCACACCGAGCATGACGAAGCCATCCTGCGGCTGGTCAACCTGAACGTGGCCCTCGTCGGGGCCGCGGAGGTCCAAATCGCCGTGCTGCGACTGGCGCAAATTACCGTCTCACTGGCGCGCGCCGCGGTCGAGCATGGCAACGTCCAGGTACGGCCGGACGCAGCAACGGCGGTCCTCCTGGCCGGAGCCGCGGCCCGGGCGGCCTGGGTCAACGTGCGATCGGACCTGGCACTGGTGCGTGAGGGCACCGGAGCCCAGGAGGCCCCGGGAGACATGAGCGACGAAAAGATTGCCGGGCTCCTGAAACAGGCCAGCCGACTGATCCAGGACGCGGAAATCGACGAGCGGGCCGTCCAGGCGCTGGTGGAGTGGCCGTGAAGGGGCGTGGGGCGCGTAGGGCGTGGGGCGTGGGGGCCACGCATGCGTCTCCCGTACCGGTATCCGTTGACGCGTTCTTCCTACGCCCCACGCCCTACGCCCTACGCCCCATCCTCCACCATCGTCAAGATCCTCGGCTCGCCATCCGAGACGGCCACCGTGTGCTCGAAGTGGGCCGACAAGCGACCGTCGGCGGTGACCACGGTCCATTTATCGGGCAGCGTCTTGGTGGCGGGGTTGCCCTGGGTGATCATCGGCTCGATGGCGATGGTCATGCCTTCGACCAGCCGGCGGCCGCGTTTGGGTGAGCCGTAGTTGGGAATCTGCGGTTCCTCGTGGAACTGCTCGCCGATCCCGTGACCCACCAACTCTCGCACGACCCCGAACCCGGCAGCCTCGGCCACCTGCTGCACCGCGTGGCCGATGTCGCCGACATGGTTCCCGGCACGCGCCTGGGCGATCCCGGCCACCAGGGAGGCCTGGGTAACGTCGAGCAGCCGTTGGGTTTCCTGGGCGACCTCGCCGACCGCGATGGTGGTGGCCGAGTCCGCGTGGAGCCCGTCGAGGAACACGCCCACGTCCACGCTGATGATGCTCCCCTCGTGCAGCATCCGCTTAGGGGACGGAATGCCGTGGACGATCTCCTCGTTGATCGATGTGCACAGCGTCTTGGGGAACCCGTACAGTCCCTTGAAAGAGGGCCGGGCGCCGGCGTGGCTCCGGATGAACTCCTCTGCCAGGTCGTCGAGATCCTCGGTCGACAGGCCGGGTCGAACCTGGCGCCGGATGAGAGCGAGCGTTCCCCCGACGATGCGCCCTGCCGCGGCCATGGTATCGATTTCTCGGGGTGACTTGATGGTGACCATCTAGCAACCGACCGCCTGGCACAGGCGCTCAAAGATCTGGTCGACGGCGCCGATGCCGTCGACGTGGTGCACGGTCTGGCGGTCCTGGTACCACGCCAGGACCGGAGCGGTTTGGCGCCGGTAGGTTTCGAGCCTGATCTTCACCGCTGCGGGATCGTCATCGGCCCGGCCTTCGCTCGAACGGCGCTTCTCCAGCCGGTCCAGGATCTCCTCGTCGGGCACGTCGAAGAAGACCACGTGGTCGAGCGTGCGCCCGGAAGCAGCCAGGATGGATGCCAAGCCTTCCGCCTGCGGAATGGTACGGACCACCCCGTCGAAGATGACCCCGCCCTCAGCCTCGGGTTTGGCCAGTTCATCCCCAACGACCCCGAGAATGATGTCGTCGCTGACGAGGTGCCCGGCCTCCATCACAGCCTTGGCTTCGAGCCCCAGCGGCGTTTGGCGCTTGACGGCATCACGCAGGAGATCCCCGGTGGCGAATTTCGGCAAGCCGAGCCGCTCGGCCAGCATGACTCCCTGGGTGCCTTTTCCGGCGCCCGGCGGTCCCAACAGGAGTATGTTCATACGCGTCGTTCCCTCAAGAAACAAATGGCGGTGGCGGAGTCTTGTCTCCCACCACCGCCCGTCGTTTCAGCTGTCAGCTGTCAGCTGTCGGCTGTCGGCTGACAGCTGGAGCCCCCAAGGCCTCCCCCTACATGAACCGGGTCTGCCGCCCGCGGAACTTGACCCGCCCCGACCGCATGAAGCCATCGTACTGGCGCAGCTGACGATGCTGCTCGATGCGCGCGATGGTGTCCAACAGGACGCCGACCACGATGAGCACCGATGTGCCGCCGAACTGCGACTGAATCCCCAACTTGTTGGTGACGAAGATCGGCACCAGTGCTATCGCGGCCAGGAACAGGGCACCGGGTAGGGTTATCCGGCCCAGCACGCCGTCGATATAGTCCGCGGTGGCGGCCCCGGGCTTCACGCCCGGTATGAAACCGCCTTGCTTCTTCAGGTTCTCGGCCAGGTCGACGGAGTTAAAGATGATCGAGGTATAGAAGTAGGTGAACAGCACGATCATGACGGCGAACAGAATGGCGTAGGGGATGCTCCCCGGCACGAAGTAGTTGGCCACTTCCGTCAACATCTCGCTGTTGCTGAAGCTGGCCAGTGTCCCCGGAACGATGATCAGGGTTTGAGCGAAGATGATCGGCATTACGTTGGCCGTCAGCATCCGGATGGGAATGAAGCTCTTGCGCCCTTCCTGGATGCGGCCGCGTCCCATGACTTTTCGGGGAATCTGTATGGGAATCCGACGGGCGGCGATTGTCATGGCCGTCACCGCAGCGATCGCCCCTACCAGCACGGCGAGGTACGTAAGGGCCGCGGCCAGCGATACGATGCCCTCGGTCACGAATCCGATCAGCTGCAGGGTGCCGGGCCACAGCCGTTCGAGAATCGAGAAGGTAATCAGCAAGCTGGCGCCGTTGCCGATGCCGTTTTCCGTAATCTGCTCACCCAGCCACATGACGAAGAGGGCGCCCGTCGTCAGCGTGACCACCATGATGAATCGGGAAGCGAAGCCTGGATTGGCCACGGCTCCTGGGATCGATTCGGTGAACAGCGCGTAAGTGTAGGATTGGGACAACGCGATGAATACGGTGGTGTAGCGCGTCCACTGGGTGAGCTTCTTCCGTCCCTCCTCGTCCTTCTGCATCTTCCCGACCGAGGGAACCACACCGCCGGCCAGCTGGAAGATGATGGAGGCCGAGATGAACGGCATGATGCCCAGCGCGAACACGGTGGCGCGGGATAGCCCCCCGCCAAGCATGTCGTACAGGCCGAAGAAGCCGGCCGCGGCCGAGTTGCGGATGAAATCGGACAGTGCCTGAACATTGACGCCCGGAGCGGCAATGTGGGCACCGATTCGGTACAGGACAAGGGCAAGCAGCGTGAAGAGGAGTTTTTTCTTCAGCTCCGGATCCATCGCCATCGCCGGGCCCCGTGGTGCGGTCACTCGCCCTCGACCTTCCCGCCAGCCGCCTCGATCTTGGAACGGGCCGTGGCCGACAACGCCACGCCGGTCACCCGATAGGCCCGGTCTACATCACCGCTCCCGAGGATCTTGACCGGCGCGGCCCGCTTGCCGATGAGGCCGGCCGCGTAGAGTGCCGCCGGCGTGACGTCGGTGTCCGGCAACCGCTTGAGCTGCGCCACGTTCACGGCCTGGGCCGCCACCCGGTTGGGATTCTTGAAGCCCCGTTTTGGCAGCCGCCGGTACATCGGCATCTGGCCGCCCTCGAATCCGGGGTTGGTGGCGCCGCCCGAACGTGACTTGTGCCCCTTATGCCCCCGGCCGGAGGTCTTGCCCACACCGGAGCCCGGACCGCGTCCGACGCGCTTCCGGTTGCGGGTGGACCCTTTCGGGGGCCGAAGCGTCGACAGGGTGACCGTGCTGGTCTCCTGGTTGTTGCCCATTTATTTCTCCTCGACCGGCGTCACCTCGATGAGGTGTCGCACCTTGTTCAACATGCCCCGAATGGACGCCGTATCCCGGACTGTCACCGTGTGTTGGTGATGTCGCAGTCCCAGGGACCTGAGGGTCCGTCGCATGGTTTCGGAACGCCCGATGCCGGAACGCACCTGCTTGACGGACAGCATCACCGGAGCATCGGCTTTCTTCGTCGTCGCCACTTAAACCTCCTGCCGCGGCCGATAGTCGATCTCGCTCACGTCGATACCCCGTGCCCGAGCCACTTGCTGCACCGACACCAACCGTGTCAGCCCGTCCATCGTGGCTCTGACCATGTTGTGCGGATTGGTCGAGCCGAGGCACTTGGTCAGGATGTCGGTCACCCCGGCGCACTCGAGCACAGAGCGAACCGGGCCACCAGCGATGACGCCGGTCCCGGACGCCGCCGGCTTGAGGAGGACGCGCCCCGCGCCATGCTCCCCGATGATCTCGTGCGGAATAGTGGCCCCGGCACGAGGAATCTCGACCATGTTGCCCTTGGCCGCTTCCACCGCCTTGCGCACTGCCTCGGCGACCTGATTGGCCTTGCCAGTCGCCATGCCGACCTTGCCGTTGCCGTCTCCCACCGTCACCAGAGCGCTGAAGGAAAACCGGCGGCCACCCTTGACCACCCTGGCGACGCGGTTGATCGTCACCACGTTCTCGATCAGGTCGCTCCCCCGGTCACGGTCGCCACGATCACGGCGCGGCCCACCACGCCCCCCCCCCCTCGCCCACCACGGGCACCGCGGCGCTGCTCACCGGTGGGACGCCTCGTCGTGTCAGCCCGGCCAGCAGCGGCCCTATCCTGGGCCGGCGCCTCGACCGGGGCCTTGGCGGGCGCTTCGGTGGGCGGTTCCGCGTTCGCTGCGGGGGGAGGGGTAGCCGGCGCCGTGTCCTGCTCAGGCGCGGGAGTCTTTTCCTGGTCTTCCGACATCTAGAACTCCAATCCACCCGCGCGCGCACCGTCGGCGACGGCCTGCACGCGTCCATGGTAGCGGTAACCTGCGCGATCGAATACCACCGAACTTATTCCGGCGGCTTTGGCCTTGGTGGCCAGGGCCTCGCCCACTGCCTTGGCCCGGCCCACCTTGCCACCATCCTTGGCCACAACGCTTTCGCTTCGGTCGCTCACCCCCATGAGGGTGACGCCTCGCGTGTCGTCGACCAACTGGGCATACATGTACTTGAGCGACCGGAATACCACCAACCGCGGTCGATCCGCTGTCCCTTGCACCTTCTTGCGTACGCGCAGGTGCCGGCGATACCGCTGCTCTGCGCGAGTCTTGGGCGCGTGAATCCGACGCATGTCTACTTCGCTCCTGTCTTGCCGGCCTTGCGGCGTACCTGTTCGCCCCGGTAACGGATGCCCTTGCCCTTGTAGGGTTCGGGGGGCCGGACGGACCGGATCTCGGCCGCCGCCTGTCCCACGGTTTCCTTGTCGGCCCCAGCGACGTGGACGATGGTCGTCCCCTCGACCGAGAGGGTGACGCCCTCGGGTGCCTTGTAGTCGACCGTGTGCGAGTACCCCACGTTCAAGGTGATGCCAAACGGCTTCGACTCCGCCCGATACCCGACACCCTGGATCTCCAGCGTCTTGGTGAATCCGGTGTGTACACCCTCAACCATGTTGGCCACCAGAGATCGAGTGAGACCATGCAAGGCCTTGTGGCGTGGCGTGTCGGAGGGTCGGGCCACGACGAGGAGGTCATCGGAAATGGTGACGATCATTTCCGGCGACAAGTCCCGTTGCAACTCACCCTTGGGCCCCTTGACCGTGATATGCGAGCCCTCGAGGTCGATCGAGACGCCCTGGGGGATTGGCACCGGCTGGTTTCCAATGCGTGACATGGCCGTCCCCCTACCAGATCACGGCGACCAACTCGCCGCCTAGGTGGGCCGTGCGGGCGTCGCTATCCGACATGAGCCCCTTCGGCGTGGAGAGAATCGCCATGCCCAGACCGCTCTTGACTCGGGGGATTTCCCGATACTTCACGTAGCGCCTGAGACCCGGCGCCGACACCCGGTGCACCTCCCGGATAACCGGCAGTTCGTTGTGGTACTTCAAGTACAGCCGGAGGACGCCGCGTTGACCATCGCTCAACACCTTGAAGTCGGCGATATAGTGGTTGTCGCGCAGCAGCCGGGCCAGCTCGGCCTTGAACTTCGATGCCGGGATGTCGACCCTCCGGTGGCCCGCCGAGCAGGCGTTCCGGATCCGTGTCAACATATCGGCGATGGGATCGGTCATGCTCATATTCTTGGTGTCCTCACTTACCAACTCGCCTTACGCACGCCGGGTATGTACCCCTGGAGTGCCAGTTCCCGAAAGCAGATTCGGCACAGTCCGAATTTCCGCAGAAACGCTCTTGACCGCCCGCACCGCCAACACCGGTTGACGGCCCGAACCTTTAACGTGGGTTTACGCTTGGTCCGCTGGAGCCCGCGTTCTTCACCCATCCCTACCCCTTCGATGCTCCGCGAGCGTATGAGAGGGCCTGCCCTCTCCTCACCCTTCCCTCTTTGCAGCTCTCTATGGTGTTCCGTTCCGGCGTCCCGCTACCCAGCCAACTGCAGCGGCGTCTCACCCCGGAACGGCCATCCGAATCCCCGCAGCAGCGCCATGGCAACGTCGTCGCGCGCGGCTGTGGTGACGATGGTAATGTCCATCCCGTGGACCTTTTCGACCTTGTCGAAATCGATTTCGGGAAAGATCATCTGCTCTTGGACTCCGATCGAGTAGTTCCCCCGGCCGTCGAAGCTCTTGTTCGACAGGCCGCGGAAGTCCCTGATCCTGGGCGCCACAACCGTGATGAAGCGGTCGAGGAACTCGTACATTCGGGCGCCGCGGAGCGTGACCCGGACACCGATAGGCATGCCGGCGCGCAGGTTGAAGTTCGAGATGGCCCGCTTGGCGCGGGTGATCACGGCCTTCTGCCCGGTGACGGCGCCCATCTCCTCGGACACCGATTCGAGGAGGCGCATGTTCTTGGCCCCTTCGCCCATACCGACATTGAGCACGATCTTGCTCAGCCGTGGTACCTGCATGGGGTTGGTGAACCCGAACTCGGTCGCCAACTTGGCCTTCACCACCTGCTCGTAGTGTTCCTGCAACCGCGGCTTCCCTTCAGCGGCCTTGGGCGCTGGTTCGGTGGCAGCGGTGCCGCCCTTGGCGGACGCTTTTGTCTTAGCCATCCTATCGGTTCCTCGGGATGGATTGTCCCGACTTCACGGCGATGCGCTCCACCGTGCCGTCCTTGTCCCGCTGCTTGCGGATCCTCGTGGGCTCGCCACTCTTAGGATCGATCAACATGGCGTTGGAGTGATGAATGGGCATCGGCTTCTCGATGATGCCGCCCTCCGACACACTCCCGTCCCCCGACTGCTTGGGCTTCTGGTGCTTCTTGCGGATGTTGACACCCTCCACCATGATGCGCCCGGTCTCGGGGTAGGCACGGATCACCCGCCCACGCTTCCCCTTGTCGTTCCCTGAAATGACTTCCACGGTGTCGCCCTTGGTGATGTGCATCTTCACCCGGGTCACCCGCTTCTGCCTGGCGCGCTTGGCCTTGCGATACACCAGCGGCTTCATGTTACAGCACCTCCGGCGCGAGCGAGACGATCTTCATGTACCGCTTTTCGCGCAGCTCCCGGGCGACGGGACCGAAGATCCGCGTGCCCAGCGGCTCGCCCTGATCGTTGATGAGGACCGCCGCGTTATCGTCGAACCTGATGTACGAACCGTCCTTGCGCCGCGTCTCCTTGGCGGTCCGCACGATGACGGCCTTGGCCACTTCACCGCGCTTGACCTGCCCCGTGGGGATCGCGTCCTTGATGGCGACCACGACCTTGTCTCCCACGCCGGCGTAGCGCCGCTTGCTTCCGCCCAACACACGGATCACCAGCGCACGCCGGGCGCCGGAGTTGTCCGCGATCTTGAGCATGCTCTCTTGCTGTACCATGACCGCCTCCCTACTTGGCCCGTTTGACGATGTCGATCACCCGCCACCGGACCGTCTTGGAGATCGGCCTGGTTTCCATCACCCGTACGGTATCGCCGATGCGGGCGCCCTTCTCATCCCGGGCTTTCACCGTGGAAGTCCGGGACACGATCTTGCTGTATACCGGATGGGGCATGCGACGGGACAGGGACACCGTCACGGTCTTCTCCATCTTGTCGCTCGTCACCACGCCGGTGCGCGTCTTGCGCTGGCGGCGGGAAGTTTGTGTCTCGCTCATCGTTGTCGTCCTCTACGCCTGCTCGCGCTGCCGCAGGATCGTCTTGATCCGAGCTACATCGCGCCGCAATGACCGGAATGCACTAGTGTCTTCGATCGCTTCCGTGGCCGAACGGAATCGCAGCCGGAACCGCTCCTCCGTCAGCTCGCCCAGCTTGGTTTCCAGCTCGGCCTCGGACAGTTCCTGCAACTCTGTCGCCTTCATCGGTTATATGTTCTCCCGGTTGACGATGCGGGTCCGCACCGGAAGCTTGGCCGCCGCCAACTTCATGGCCCGCCGTGCCACAGCCTCTTCCACGCCCTCGACCTCGAACATCACCCGGCCCGGCTTGACCACCGCCACCCAGGACTCCGGATTGCCCTTTCCCTTACCCATCCGGGTCTCGGCCGGCTTCTTGGTGATCGGCTTGTCCGGAAAGATGCGGATCCACACCTTGCCGCCGCGCTTCATGTGCCGGGTCATGGCCACACGGGCCGCCTCGATCTGCCGGTTGGTGATCCAGCCCGGACTCAAGGTCATGAGGCCGAACTCACCGAAGGCCACCGTGTTTCCCCGGCGGGCGATCCCCTTGGTACGCCCCTTGAACGTCTTCCGATACTTCACTCGCTTCGGCGCCAGCATAGCCTTACGCTCCCGTACTGTAGGTCTTGCCCGCCAGCTCTTCGACGATCTCGCCGCGGAAGACCCATACCTTGATGCCGACCGCCCCGTACGTAGTCTTGGCCGTGGCGGTGGCGTAATCGATGTCGGCCCGCAACGTATGCAGCGGGACCCGCCCTTCGTGGTACTGCTCGCTCCGGGCGATCTCGGCCCCGCCGAGGCGGCCGCCGGCCCGCACCTTGATGCCCGGGGCCCCCATGCGGATGGCGTTCTGGACGGCCCGCTTCATGGCCCGACGGAACGAAATCCGCTGAGTGATCTGGTGGGCGATGTTGTCGGCCACCAGTTGGGCCGACAACTCCGGACGCTTGATCTCCTCGACGTTGATGGCCGCTTCCTTCCCCGTCAGCTGCGCCAGCTCGTCGCGCAGCTTGTCGACCTCGGCGCCCCGCTTGCCGATGACCACCCCAGGACGGCCCGTGTGGATCGTCAAGATGACCTTGGTCGGCGTGCGATCGATGTCCACATGCGCGATGGCAGCGTGTCCCAATCGGGTCTTCAGGTAGCGCCGGATCAACTCGTCTTCGCGCAGCAGCGCCGGCATGTTCTTGGTCGAGTACCACCGGGACCGCCACGGCTGGACGATGCCAAGCCTGAGCCCGATTGGGTTGGTCTTTTGGCCCATCAGTTCGTCTCCCTCATGGCCACGTGGATCACCACGTGGCTGGTCCGCTTGCGGATCGGGGTGGCCCGGCCCTGCGCCGCCGGCTTGAACCGGTGCAACGTCTTGCCGGCGTTGATCACCGCGTAAGTGATCTGCAACTCGTCGAGGTCGAACGCCTCATCGTTCTGCAGCGCCAACTGCTCGGCGTTGGCCACGGCCGACCGGAGCGTCTTCTCGATTTGCCGGGCCGCCAACTTCTTGCTGAACTTGAGGATGGCGTACGCCTCGTTGACGTCCTTTCCTCGGATCTCGTCGACCACCAGCCGCATCTTCCGCGGCGACTGGCGCACCGTGCGCTGGATCGCCTGTCCGCTCATCTCGGCTTCCCCTTCTTATCGGCGGCCAGCTTCCCGCTGTGCCCCCTGAACAGACGCGTCGGAGCGAACTCTCCGAGCTTGTGCCCCACCATGTTCTCGGTGACGTACACCGGGATGAACTTGTTCCCGTTGTGCACCGCAAAGGTGTGCCCCACGAACTCGGGGATAATGGTGCTCGCCCGGCTCCACGTCTTGAGCACTTTCTTTTCGTTGCGCTCGTTCATGAGGCTCACCTTGAGCAGCAACGCCTCTTGCACGAACGGACCCTTCTTGATGCTTCTCGTCATAGTCTCAACCCTGCAGCGATTAGCTGACCTCTACTTGGTGGCCTTGCCGCGCTTGCGGCCGCGCACGATCATCCGGTTTGACGGCTTCTTCCTCTTGCGGGTCTTGCGACCCTCGGGCTTGCCCCACGGGGTCGTCGGCGGCCGGCCACCCGACGTCTTGCCCTCACCACCACCCAGCGGGTGATCCACCGGGTTCATGGCCACGCCGCGGACCTTGGGACGGCGACCCAGCCAGCGGCTACGCCCGGCCTTGCCGCTGGACAGCAGCCCGTGCTCGGCGTTACCCACCTCGCCGATCGTGGCCAGACACCGGTGGTGCACCATACGCATCTCGGTCGAACGCATCCGCAGAGTCACGTACTTCCCTTCCTTGGCGATGACCTGGGCGTACGCCCCGGCCGAGCGAGCCATCTGCCCGCCCTTGCCGATCTTGAGCTCCACGTTGTGGACCGTGGTACCCAAGGGGATCTCGCTCAGAGGCAACGCGTTGCCGACCCGCATGTCTGACCCGGGGCCGGAGGTGACGGTGGCGCCCTGCTCGAGACCCTTGGGGTGCAGGATGTAGCGCTTTTCTCCGTCGGCGTAGAACAGCAGCGCGATGCGCGCGCTACGGTTGGGATCGTACTCGATTTCCGCCACCCGGGCCGGCACCCCGAACTTGTCACGCTTGAAGTCGATGCGCCGGTACTTCCGCTTGTGGCCCCCACCGCGGTGGCGGCTGGTCATGTGCCCCTGATTGTTGCGGCCGCCCGTGCGCTTACGCACCTCGAGCAGGCTTTTCTCGGGCGTGTCTCGGGTGATCTCGTCGAATCCCGAGACGGTACGAAACCGGGTTCCCGCCGTCATCGGTCGGAATTTGCGAATGCTCATGTTAGCCCTCGAACACCGGAATGGAGTCACCTTCCTGCACCGTGACCACCGCCTTCTTCCACATGGCCGTCGCTCCGCGGCGGCGTCCCTGAATCTTTTCCTTGCGCCGCACCACGAGGGTCCGGACGTTCGTCACTTTCACGTCGAACAGTTGCTCCAACGCCGCGCGGATCTGGTGCTTGTTGGCATGGGGATGCACCTCGAACGTGTACTCGCCTCGCTCCTGGTACGCGGCCGAGCTCTTCTCGGTCATCACCGGTTTGACGATGGTCTCATGCAGGGTCGGCATTTACTTGCCTCCCTTCTTCTTGGTGGCCTTCTTGGCCGTCGTCTTCTTCGCCGCTTTCTTGGCCACCTTCTTGGCTGCTTTCTTCACCGCTTTCTTGGCGGCCTTCTTGGTGACCTTCTTGGTGACCTTCTTGGCCGCCGGCTTCCGCGCCGTCTTGGTGGCCGCTTTCTTCACCGCCGTGGCGGCCTTGGGCGCATCGGCGTCGGCGGGAGCCTCTCCTGCCTCGCCGGCCGGGCCGAATACGTTCTCTTCGACCACGACGACGTCGGACCAGAGAATGTGGTAGGCGGCGGCTTCGGCGTACGGCAGCACCTGGACACCGGGCATGTTCCGGCCGCTGAGGTAGACGGCTGAATTGGTACCGTCGGTCAGCAGCAGCACCTTGCGGTCGATGACGCCGACGTTGGCCAGCACCTGTGCCAGCTTGGCGGTCTTGGGCGCATCGAACGTGAGCGGCTCGATGACGAGCAGGGCGTCTTCACGGGCCCGGGCGTTCAGCGCCGACCGGCGCGCCAACTGGCGCATCTTGCGCGGGATGTCGGTCCGGTAGCTCCGAGGCCGGGGGCCGAACACGACTCCGCCGCCCCGCCACTGTGCCGCGCGGATGGTACCCGCGCGAGCCCGGCCGGTTCCCTTCTGGCGCCACGGCTTGGAGGTGCCGCCGGAGACCTCGGCCCGCGTCTTGGTCTTGTGGGTGCCTTGCCGCTGATTGTTGAGATAGGCCCGCACCGAGGCGTGCAAGGACGCTTCGTTGACGGTTCCATCATAATCGGCCGCCGGAAGCGCGAACTTCGAGCGCCGCTTGCTCCCCGTAGCGGAGTATTGGACTGCCTCAAGCATGACGGCTCCTGCCTCCCTGTTTCGACACCAGCACGATGCCGTTCTTCGATCCGGGAACCGCGCCCTTGACGAAGAGGAGGTTCCGGTCGGCGTCGACCTTCATCACGGTCAGGCCCAGTTCGGTGTGCCGCGCGTCACCCATGTGGCCCGGCATCTTCTTGCCCTTGATGACCCGCGAGGGGTTGGTGCCCGGCCCGATCGAGCCCGTCCGCCGGAACCGGGTGCTGCCGTGGCTGGCGGGACCGCCGGCAAAACCGTAGCGGTGCACCACGCCCTGGAAGCCGCGGCCCTTGGTTTTCCCGGTGACCTTGACCGTCTCGCCGGCCTCAAAGATGTCGACCTTCACCTCGGCGCCGAGTTCCGGCGCCGCGTCGTCGAGGGGAAACTCGCGTAGCACCCGCGGGGCCAGCTCGAGGCCGGCCTTCTTGGCGTGCCCCAACTCGGCCTTGCTGGTCCGGATCGGCTTCTTGCTACCGAAACCGAGCTGGATGGCGTTGTCCCTTACCTGGGTGACGCGGCATGGCCCCGCTTCGATCACCGTCACCGGCGTCACCACTCCGTCTTCCGCAAACAACCGGGTCATTCCCAGTTTGCGGCCAATGAGTCCGTTCATCGCTACCCGACCTTGATTTCCACGTCGACGCCCGCCGGCAGATCCAGCTTGGTGAGCGCATCCATCGTCTGAGGCCGCGAGTCATTGATCTCGAGCAACCGCTTGTGGGTTCGTAGCTCGAACTGCTCCCGGCTCTTCTTGTCCACGTGCGGGCTTCGCAGGACCGTCCATCGCTCGATCTTGACAGGCAGCGGGATGGGGCCGGCCACTTCCGCGCCGGTCTTGGCGACCGTGCGCACGATATCGGCCGCGGCCTGGTCCAGTAGCACGTGGTCGAACGCTTTGAGACGGATTCTTATCTTTCCAGCCATCTTGGTTCCTCACTGTCGGTCAGGCGGTCGGCCGGTCAGGCGGTCACTGCCCCGCCGCCCTGCCGCCCCGCTGCCCAGCTATTTCAGTATCTTCGTCACCACTCCGGCGCCCACCGTCCGGCCACCCTCACGGATGGCGAACCGCAGCCCCTCGTCCATGGCGATCGGCGTGATCAGCTCGATCGTCATCTGCACGTTGTCGCCCGGCA
>CAJVYZ010000013.1 GCA_913009915.1 uncultured Gemmatimonadota bacterium
CCCCTACGATGTTCTGACCGGAGATGCCAACCCGGCCCTCTACGGGGTCCTTGTAGATGGCGGTGGTGATTTCACGCCCCCGAAAGGCCACTGTTCGAGGGGCGCCGACGTTGATTGAGACGATCGAACTCATGGAATTGGTGGCCTGGGTGGTCCGTAGCGTCTATCTCGACGGAAGGGACTGACTCGCCAGGAATTGACCAAGTGGACATCTCCTCGGATGGGACGGGTTCCCAAGATTCAAGCGGCGTTCGATCGCCGACATTCCAAGTTCTTTTCGGGCTCGGACGATCTCCAGTGCGGGCTCCGGGATGGATGCTGAATCTGGTGCGACCACCCGCTTTGGTACCTGCCGATCCGATCTGTGATCAATCCCAATCAGTGCTCAGGATTTCGCGCAACTGCGCAACCCGGGTGTCGCCGATTGCGGTCTCCAGTCGTGATTCGAGGTCGGCGAATACGTCCATGGCGACTCCGATGCTCCGCTTCCCCTTGGCGGTGGGTCTGACCAATTTGGCGCGGCGATCAGAAGGATCGGAAACCAGGTGGACCAGCCCCTGGCGCTCGAGCCCTCTAACCAGCTCGTTGACGGCTTGGCGGGTGACTCCGAGATTCCTTGCGAGGTCTGCTTGGCGCGAACCTGCGAATGCCAACTCGGCGAAAAGCAACGACTGGGCCGATGTGATATCCAGACCGAGCCGGTCCGCCTGGGCGGCCCTCAGGGCATCGTCGAACCACCTGAACCGATCAAGCAATAGTCGGGCGAGGGGTGTAGGTATCACTTGCTTCATCTTAGTGGTTTGTCAAGACACCTGACAATGGACGGTCGGAGCCGGGCGCCGCATCCGAAAATCCTCCTTGACATTCCACCCGACTGGAAGGCGTAGGGTCTGATGATTGCAAAGAAGTTGTAGGAAAACTTGGTCTGACCGCGAGTCGACCAGGCGCAAGCGAAATGGAAGGAGACGATCATGAGAGATCCTGTATGTGGGATGGAGGTGAGCGAGGACTCGCTCACCATCGACGGCTACCCGGACGTAGGGTTCTGTTCAGACCACTGCCGGAGTGCATTCGTGGACGAGCCGCAGAAATACCTCGACGGCGACGTAGCCGCCGAGTCGGGCAGCGCGGTTCTGGAGATGGAGGCACCCTCCCCCAGGTTCGGTGAACAAGAGACGATCCATCTGGCGATTGATGGAATGACATGTTCGTCCTGCGTCACGACGATCGAGCGAGCTTTGGTGTCCACCCCAGGTGTGGTGGACGCGAGAGTGAATTTTGCGTCTGAAGAGGTCACGGTCGAGGCACAAGACGTACCCATCGAAGTCCTGACCGCGGCGGTGGCCGACGCGGGCTATTCAGCCCGGCCCCTGGACGATGAGGATGATGGGGACGCGGAAGCCGAGGCCAGGGAGCGGCTCTACCGAACGCTGCTTCAGAAGTTCTGGTTTGCGGCGATCGTGTCCCTCCCGGTGATTTACTTCTCCTACCCGGAGTTGTTTCCCGGGATACCGGCCAAAGGTTCCACGGCGCTGAATCTCATTTGGGGTGCGATGGCGTTGCTGACGTTGCCCGTGATGCTGTGGGCCGGTTCTCAGTTCTACACGGGGGCCTGGGCCGCGTTCAAACACCGGTCGGCCAACATGTACACCCTGATCGCCACTGGGATCACTGCAGCCTGGACCTATTCGGCTACGGCGCTCTTGTTCCCTGGATTGTTTCCAGAAGAACGCCTGCGGGACGTTTTCTTTGACGTGACCGCAGTGGTCACAGCCTTGGTCGTGCTTGGCATGGCCTTGGAGATTCGAGCCAGGGCCAAAACATCTGAGGCCCTCAAGAAACTGATCGGTATGCAGGCCAAGACCGCTCGTATCGTGCGCGACGGCCAAGAAATCGATGTCCCGATCGAAGACGTCGTGGTCGGAGACACGATCGTGGTTCGCCCTGGGGAAAAGATTCCCGTGGACGGCCAGGTACTGAGCGGTGCTTCGGCCGTCGACGAGTCAATGGTGACCGGCGAACCGATTCCTTCAGAGAAGGTGACCGGCGACCCGGTTATTGGGTCCACTATCAACAAAACGGGAAGCTTTCGGTTCGAGGCCACGAGGGTTGGCAAGGACACCATGCTGTCCCAGATCATTCGCATGGTCCGGGAGGCCCAGGGATCCAAGGCGCCTATTCAGCGCACCGTGGACAAGGTCGCCAGCTACTTCGTTCCTGCGGTGATGATCATCGCGGTGTCGACGTTCATGGTCTGGTATACGTTCGGTCCCTCGCCTGCTCTGCTCTACGCAGTGATCACTACGGTGACCGTGCTGGTCATAGCGTGTCCATGCGCATTGGGGCTTGCAACTCCGACCTCATTGATGGTCGGGATCGGCAAGGGCGCCGAGAACGGAATCCTGATCAAGTCAGGTGATGCGCTGGAAACGGCCCACCGAATCACGACCGTGGTGCTCGACAAGACCGGCACCGTGACCATGGGCCAACCGTCGTTGACCGACGTAATCGTGATGGGTGAGGTCGACGAGGACAAGCTGTTGATGCTGGCGGCCTCGGCCGAACGGGCGTCTGAGCACCCTCTCGGTGAGGCGATCGTCGGTGGGGCGCATCAGCGAGGCCTGAACCTGCGAGACCCGGAAACGTTCCTGGCGACCCCAGGACACGGAATCTCGGCGACCATCGATGACCACCTGGTGGTTCTTGGCAACCTCAAATTCATGGCCGACCAGGGGATCGGGGCCGGAGCTGCCGAATCCGTCCTGGAAGGTCTGGCGGATGAAGGCAAGACAGCCATGGTGGTCGGAGTAGATGGCGAACTTGCCGGCGTCGTCGCCGTGGCCGACACAATCAAAGAAGACTCGGTAGCTGCGATACAGCGGATGCATGACCTTGGCCTCGAGGTGGCGATGCTCACCGGTGACAACATCCGTACCGCCAAGGCCATCGGTGCCAAGGTAGGTATAGATCGCATCCTCGCGGAGGTCCTCCCAGAGGACAAGGCCAACGAGGTGTCAAAGCTGCAGGGCGAGGGCAAGGTGGTCGCGATGGTCGGAGACGGCATCAACGACGCACCAGCCCTGGCTCAGGCAGACGTTGGCTTGGCAATGGGAACCGGTACGGACGTCGCCATGGAATCGGGCGACATCACGTTGGTGAAGGGAAGCCTGACCGGAGTCGTGACCGCCATCGAGCTGTCGCAGGCGACCATGCGCAACATCCATCAGAACCTGGTGGGCGCCTTCGCCTACAACACGCTCGGTATACCGGTAGCCGCCGGGGTTTTCTTCCCATTCTTCGGCCTGCTGCTCAGCCCGCTCCTTGCCGGCGCAGCCATGGCGTTCTCATCGGTGACCGTGGTCACCAACGCCAACCGGTTGCGCTCTTGGGAGCCCTCAATCAAGGAGGAGACAGTGTGATGAATGTACTACTCGTAAACCTGGGCGGGCTCGGGGTGATCGGACTGATCGTCTGGTACTTCTGGCTTTCGTCCAGTTCAGGCACGGCCGCCGTGGTTACGGCGGGAGGTGTCCAGGAGACCAAGGTGATTGTGAAGGGCGGATACTCGCCCGACACGATCAGGGTCGAAGCCGGCCGCCCGGTACGGCTCCTGTTCGACCGCCGGGAAGCGGATCCATGTTCGGAAAGGGTCGTGTTCGACGCCTTCGGTGTCTCTGCGGAGCTACCCACCGGTACCGAGGTGCCGGTCGAGTTCACTCCGACCGAACCCGGCGAGTACGAATTTGCTTGCCAGATGGGCATGTTGAAGGGAAAGGTGATCGTGTCATGAAACGCAAAACAGATCGAGCCGCCCAAGGTCCTGGTTGGGATGAGCTCCTCGTCTGGTGCCCAACAGACGACTCGCCGCTGGTAAGCGGCGAGTCGGCAGGGGAGAACCCCAAAAGTGCATCTGGTACCGGTGGCGATCGGGAGGGGGCGGTCCGTCGCCGAAAAAACAGACGCCGCCGGCGACACGTGTCGTCTCCCTCCGGGAAGAGTGCAGACTCGCTTGGGGGTGAGGCATGAAGCCGACTACCACCGGTCAGGGGGCCACCGACCAGAGCGCCGTCGTCCAGAGCGCCGTCGGCGCTCTGGACGAAATCACCGGTTTGCCGGTGGTGCTGGAAGCTCAGCAGGTCACCAAGACCTACCGGCGTGGATGGCGCCGAACCGAGAATCAGGTTCTGACCGGGGCCGATCTCACGATCCAGGCAGGAGAGATCGTCGGGTTGGTCGGTGAGAACGGATCCGGCAAATCGACACTGATGAAGATCCTGGTCGGTTCGCTCGAAAGCGACGGTGGTCGGGTGGAGATGCGCGGCAGCTTTGGATATTGCCCTCAGGAGCCGCTCCTCTACGAGCGACTCACGTGTGACGAGCACTTCGAGCTGTTCGGCGAGGCATACGGTCTCGATCGGAGCGTCATCGACCGAAACCGTGACGATCTCTACAAGATGTTCAGCTTCGGTCGCTACCGCGATATGCGGGTCGAGGAACTTTCAGGCGGGACCAGAGCCAAGCTCAATCTGGGTCTGGCCCTGCTGCACGATCCGGACGTCCTGCTCCTCGACGAACCATATGCGGGCTTCGACTGGGATACTTACCTGCGCTTTTGGGACCTGGCCGCTGAACGTCGCGACGCGGGTCGGGCGGTTCTGATCATCAGCCATTTCGTCGCCGACGAGGAACGATTCGACCGGATCGTTCATTTGCGTGACGGGAAGGCGGTTGCCCGATGGTGACCGCACGACTCACTGGACGCTACCTGGCCGAATATTCCCGCCGCCCGGTCAACCTGGCGCTGCTGGTATTGGTTCCTCTGGTCTTCGTCGTGCTCGCCTCCGGGGCGATCACAGATTTCGCCGAGATCGTCGGCGGGGTGGGAGATGCTGGCCAGCTCGCCGCCCCAACCGCGGGATGGGCCGCGGCGTTCCTCTCAGGCGTTGCCGGGTTCTTCCATGTGCTCGGGTCTCGCGACACGGATCGCCGGCTCGCCAACGCCGGGATGGGCGCGTGGCGGATCACCGTTGCGCGTCTCGCTTCGGGATTGGCGTTGGCGTTGCTCGCCTCAGGGACCGCGATCATTGCTCTGGCTTTGCGGGCGGGGATCGCGGATCCGGTTCGGACCATCACCGGAACCGTCATGTTCGCAGTCATCTATCTTGGGATCGGGGTTGCCGTCGGTTCCTTGGTGAGCAACGATGTCAATGGATCACTGATCGTGATCTTCGTCTGGATGCTCGACGTCTTTCTCGGGCCGGCCATGGCTGGTACCAGTGTTGGGATCAGCCGGGTGTTCCCCTCCTACTACGTCACCCTGTTCGTGCTCGGCGACCCTGGGGTCCAGACGGGTCCCATGGGCGACCTCGGGTGGGCACTGGTGTGGACCGTTGGCGCCCTCGGTCTGGCCGTGGCGCTGTTCGCCGCCGCGACTGCTACCCGGCGAAACGTCTGGCGTCTGACCAAGCCGGTTGGAACCAGCTGGGGTCGCATCAAAGCGGGGATTCGCTACGGCCTGCGCGACCACCGTCGCAACGTTGCGCTGTGGGTGCTGCTCGTCGTTCTGCCGGCTCTCTTCATCTCTCTCAGCTTCTACATCACCCCTGAGGAGCCCACCCCCGTGGAACTCGTCGAGGGCGGTGTCGCACAGATCCAGACCCTGTCGATGGTCGACGTACATGGCGCGATCATGGTCCCGATCACGATTGCGTTCTTGGCAGGGCTGGCCGGCCTCTTCGTCGTCCAGGGGTCCCTGGAGGGCGACGCTCGTCTCACGCTGGCGGGATTTCGTCCTCGCGAGATCCTCGTCTCCCGGCTGGGGGTCATCGCTATCGCCGGCCTGCTCACCACCGTGGTGTCCCTGGCTGTCACCGCCATCGACTTCACTCCGCAGAGCTGGGCCTGGTTCACGGTCGGGAACGCGCTGGTGGCAGCCACCTACGGGATGGTCGGCGTCCTCATCGGTGCCGTGTTCGGGCGGCTCGGGGGCCTCTACCTTATGTTCCTCCTGCCGTTCATCGATGTCGGGATAGGCCAGAACATCATGTTTTCCGCCGCACCCCCTGGTTGGGGAAATGTCCTACCCGGCCGCGGGGCTGTCCAGGTCCTCGTTGACGGTGCCTTCACACCCACCTTCGATCAGGTAGGCGGCCTGATGCTCGCGATCGCCTGGCTCGTTGCACTTGGCCTGGCGGCCGCGGCCGTGGTCAACCGCATTGCCGAGCCAAAAAGGGCGTGACAATGACCGGCGGCCGCAAGAGACCCTCATGAGACCCGACCCTGCTTCAGAGCTGGTGGTCGCCTATCTGCGGGTCAACGGCTACTTCATCCTGACCGACCTCGAACTCCATGTGCTCGAGGATGGTTCCTACCGGACCTCGACGGACGTGGACATCGTCGCGGTTCCTCATCCCGCCCTTCCGGGCCGAGCACACCACAAGCGCTTGTGACACCGCAGAAAGCCTCTTGACATTCCAGTCGACTAGAAGGTCTATGGTGACGGGTGCGCACATCGAAGGCAGCGCCCACCCGACCTGTTCTATGTGTGAGTTTTGAGAAACCCAGCAATGACCAAGAAAGGAGACACTGAATGAAGCGCTTCACCGTGCCACGCGTGGCCCACTGCAATGACGGCCACAGAGCCGGGTCCTGAGCAAGACGCAAAACCGCTCCAGAAAGCGATAGCCACCTCCAATAACGAGGTGGCTATCTACGTGTGGGCCGCTGACACTTACGAGCCGCTGGGCATTGGAGTGTCGGAGTTGGTGATGGGCCGATCCGACGGCATGACAATCTCCGGTCCCGGGTTGGCTGACTTCCCGCAGTGGTCTTCACAGGGCCGGCCCTTGAGCCGTCGTGAGAGAAGATAGATCGAGGTCAACGCCACCAGCTGGTAGGCCTGAAGCGAGATGAACACAGGATCTTGGGCTGTGATGGCGTAAACAAGAAGAAGAGCCGCATACAGGGTCCACACCAGATACGCCCATGTGCTCACTCCGGCTGTGCAGCGCGCTCTCACGAGATGGACTATCTGCGGCACGTATGCCACGACGACGAGGCCCATACCTGCGAAACCGAGCCACTGGATTGACCCATCCATCTCCCGCTGCCTCCGATCGGTGGTTCGTGCCCGTCGCGCAACAATGAGCGTTCCATCCCACGCTCTGCGAGCACCGTACACCTTTCATCCGACTGGAATGTCAAGTGGATTCCTCACTGTCTCCGCCACGGCGTCTACGCCTGGGCCAGGCGTGAGAAGTCCTTGCCATGACTGGCGAGGCGGGCGAGGAGCCAATCCGTGCGGTGGATTCAGGCTAAGTTGATCGCTTCCAGAACTTCGACGGATGGTGTTCGAGGATTTGGGGCCGACCTTCATCAAGCCGGCGCAGATCCTCAGCACAAGAGCGGATCTGATCGGAGCGGGACAACCAAGAATCAAGCGCGCTAAGCAATCCCTTGACATTCCATTCGACCGTAAGGTTTATGATGGTGGCGCACATTGAGTGCAGCAGGAAATCGACGGCATCGTCGATGTCGTTCGACTCCTGGTCGGGTCGCTGTCCGGCTGAGGGGGGTGGTGGCCAGGTCGATTCGATCAGCCCTCTGCCCCACCTCCGGTAGGGTACGATCCGGCCGGTCAAGAGAACAACCGGAAGGAGATCGAAATGGCTGTCAAGGATCCCATATGTGGGATGACGATCGAGGAGACTGACGCGGTCGGAAAGAGCGACTACGAGGGTAAGACCTACTACTTCTGTTCGATGGATTGCAAAGAGGAGTTCGACTCCAACCCAGACGACTACGCCGACTGACGTGGCGTTGCTCGGGTCCGCACTGGCTGTCTTCCTCGCCGCCGTGTTGGCGGTCGGCATGACGCGCTGGGTTGGTGATGTCCTCAACCCGCTGGCCTTGACCGTCTCCGAGAAGGTCCCTTTCTCCGGCGGGTCGCCGCCGGATTTTCACGCTTGGAACCGGTTCCACATCCGCTGGTACACCATGGCTCTGCTGTTCCTCGCCTTCGACATGGAGATGGTCTTCATGTATCCGTGGGCGGTGGTGTTCGTGCGGGAGGGGCTGATTTCGCCGGTGGAGATGCTGATGTTCATCCTCATCCTGTTGGTCGGCATTGTCTACGCCTGGCGTGAACGCGGGTTCGAGTGGGCGTAAGGGAGGCTCTTGCCGGATTGGCCCGATGGAGCCCCGTTCCCGTATTCCCCATCGTTGGGGGTGGTGCCCGCGATCTGGTGAGGGACCTTCGGTTGCGGCCCGAAGTCGAGCTGGTGGCCACCCCGCGCCATGCCACATTGTTGCTGGTGGCCGGGCGGTTTCCCTCCGGAGCCATTCCGGGGCTGGCCGTCGTCCACGATCAGATACCTGTCCCGCGAGCCACCGTGCGCTGGAATGGGGAGGTCAGCGACGAGATCTCGTCGGCGCGGCTGGTCGGCGGCGACGAAGAAGATTTGATCGCCACCCTGGTCGCTCTCCACCGAGAGATGATGGCGGATCCGAGCCGCTCTGGGCCACCCATTCTCCCTGACGTCGATGCCGTCGAGTGGCGTGGGGTCGGCCCCTACGGGCACGGTGGCAAGGGTATGACAGGTGGCACCCCATACGGGCGACCCCTGGCGGAGCGAGCCGGCGATCGTGACGGAATAGAACTCGACCAACTTCCCGTGACCATCGGACCCTGGGTGGGCGCCCTCCCATGGGGCCTGGAGCTTGCGGTGAAGCTACAGGGTGACCTCGTTCAGGAGGTCGAGGTGGGACCTCGGCTCTCAACCGACCCACCAACCGATGTTTTCTCGATGGCGACGCGTAAGCCAATGACGGTGGCAGTCCTCGAGTTGGAACGCGCCCGCCACCACCTCCGCTGGCTGGCGGATGCCCTCTCGATCCAAGGGCTTTCCGCCCTCGGTCTCCGGGCATTGCGTCTTGGCAAGATCCTCACCCCCCACCACCAGCGGGAGGTCAGGCGGTTGCTGGCGATGGTCCGGCGCAGTGGGATCTTTGGTCTCGCATTGAACCGGGCCGGGGGGGAAGTGACCGGGTCCCAGGCAAAGGGTTTGGGTCCGGTTGCTCGGGCCGGGGGCGTCGATGACGACGCCAGGCGCGATGAGCCTGCCTACCGGGAGTTGGGCTTTCAAACGATTCTCCACCAGAAGGGAGATGCGGCCGCGCGGTGGCGTCAGCGCATGGCCGAGGTGACCCAGTCGCTCGACCTCTCCGACAGAGCGGGGGACCGGACTGCCTTCGGGGCCGGGCTGGTCGAAGGCCCCCGAGGTCGGATCACCGCGAACGGGCCATCGCCGTCGGTCGTCGTTCTCGATCTGTTGCCTCAGTTGCTCTCCGGTTTGGAGTGGGGCGACGCCGTCTCGTTGGTGTGGAGTCTCGACATCGATCCCACCGAGAGCGTGGAGACCCATGTGGACAATCGGGGTGCCTCGTGAACCCCCTGGTGGCGGTGGTGTTGATAGGGGTTGTCATGGTTGTCTCGGTTTACCTGGTGGCTGTTATCGACACCGCCGTCGAAACTCGAGTTTCCGGCGGGCGGGGCTATGCCAGGGCCTGGCTGGCTCCGATCTCGCGGGCCGCTCGACTTGCCCTGCAACGCCGTACCGTCACAGAGCGACCCGACGCCGAGGCCTGGGTTCTGGGACCTGCGCTGTTGGGCGGGCTGGCGGCGGTGGCGCTCACGTCCATCCCATTTGCCCCTGGCGTCGATGTCGCGGACATCCCCGCCGGGATCGTGCTGTTTGGGGCGGCACTCCTCCAGGTGATGGTGGCGGTGGTCCTCCACGGGTGGGGGGCAAACTCGGTGTTCCCCCTCCTCGGGGCGTTTCGCATGGCGGCCGTTGGCCTGTCCATGGGCATTCCGTTCTCCCTGGTACTGATCACCACCGCGATCCCCGCCGAATCGCTGTCGGTGGGTGCGATCATCGCCTCCCAAGAGGGCGTGTGGAACGTTCTACGCCAGCCGATTGGTCTCCCGGTCTATCTGATCACGGCCCTCGGTTTCTCTTTCTGGGGTCCGCTGCAATTGCCTGACGGAGCCGATCTGGCGGGGGGAACCAGCGCAGAGATCTCCGGGACGGCGCTTCTGGTTTGGCGGATCGCCCGTGCCTCCATTTTGGTGTCCCTGGCGGCCATGGGAGCCGCGGCCTTTCTTGGCGGGTACCTGGGCCCGTGGCTACCCGGCTGGCTGTGGATGATCGTCAAGACGATGGGGCTGGCCGCTCTCATGATCTGGTCTGGTCACCGCATTGCCCGGGCAAGGATGGAATCGGTGGTCTTGTTGGGATGGACGGTCCTGCTCCCCGTCGCCCTGGTCGACGTGTTCGTGTCGGGGGCGTTGACACTGTGAACCTGATCTCGGACATACTGTTTTGGGTGTTTTCGGTCGCCGCGGTGGTGACCGGGTTGCTGGTGTTCATCACTGACTCGATGGTGCGGGCCGCCTATTGGTTGATGGCCTCCTTCGTCGCCGTTGGGGGGATCTTGATGATTCTCGACGCCCAGTTTCTGGGACTCATCCTGATCCTGATGATGGCGGGGGAAATGACGATCATGGCAATCTTCATGGTCATGTTCATGATGAACCCGGCGGGGCTCAACCCGATGACCATGGTTCATCAACACCGCACCTCCATCGTGGCGGGGGCCGGGGCCTTCGTGGCGTTGGCGGCCGTTGGGCTCCTCGCCGAATTTCCGGACCGTCCCGTCCCGCCCGGTGTCGATCCCACGGTCGACCTCGGCGTCGAGCTGTTGGGAGAGTCGATGTTGATATTCGAGTCGGCCGGGGTGGCGTTGCTGGCTGTCATGATCGGCGCCGTGGCGCTGGTCTCCAAGCGGGGCCGTTACGGCATCGCCGAGGAGGGCTCAGAGGAGCCGTCATTGGAGATGAGCGAGGAATGAGCCTGGAGGCATTGCTCGTTGTGTCCGCCGCCCTCTTCGGAGTGGGTGTTTACGGGGCTTTGAGCCAGCAATCGTTCGTGATGATCATGATGGGTCTCGAGCTGATGCTCAATGGGGCCATCCTGGCGGTCGTGGCCTTTTGGTGGGGAAGCACTGGTGGCAACCCCGAGGGTCAGTTGTTGGCGGTCGTGGTGTTGGCGGTGATGGCGATTGAGGCAGCGATCGGGTTCGCGCTGGTGGCGAACGTCTATCGGGTGCGAAAAGCCGACATCTCCGAGAAGTTGCGGAGGCTCCGGCACTGATGGTGTGGCTTCCGATTCTGTTCCCACTGGTCGGCGCAGCAGGCTTGTGGCTGCTGCGCCGGCATCGGTCACTGCTGGGCCCGGTCGCCGTTGCCTCCCTGGCAGGCGCTCTGGCGTCTGCGGTGGTGATCGCGATTTCCGGCGCCACTTTCACATGGAGCTGGGGAGCGGGAATCGACCTGACTCTGGCCGTGGAGGACGCAGGCCGGGTGATGGTGGTGCTGGTGCCCTTGGTGGCGGTCGCCGTGGTTCTTTTCGCCGCGTCGAGCCTGCGCGACGACCCGGCCTTGGCCCGGCTCCTGATACTCATGACCGCGTTTGTGGCAGCGATGGAAATGTTGGTGTTGGCCGCCGATTTCCTCACCCTGCTCATCGGCTGGGAGCTGGTCGGAGCCGCTTCCTGGGCGCTGATCGGCCATGACTGGCGAAACCCGCAGGCCCCGGCGTCGGCCAAAGAGGCGTTCATCACCACCCGTTTCGGGGATCTGGGGCTCTACGTCGCCGCCGGGGCAGCGTTTGCCGCCGTCGGGAGCTTCCAGTACTCCGACCTGGCCCAAAGTCCCGATTCCGGCTGGCTGGCCGTGGTGGCGGGAGGCGTCGTGCTGGCAGCGGCGGCAAAGTCTGCGCAACTGCCGTTCTCCCCGTGGCTGTTTTCGGCGATGGCCGGCCCCACGCCTGTCTCGGCACTGCTCCACTCGGCCACCATGGTCGCCGCTGGCGCCTACGCCCTCATCCGCCTTCAACCCATCCTCTCCGAGGTGGTCTGGTTCGGTCCCCTCGTGGTGGGTCTGGGGCTGCTCACCGCGCTGGCCGGCGGGTTGGTTGCCTTCGCCCAGACCGACTTCAAGTTTGCCCTCGCCGGGTCCACCTCCGCCCAGTATGGGTTGATGCTGGTGGCGACCGGCGCCGGCTACACAGCCGCCGGGATGGGCCAGCTCACTGCCCACGCCTTCTTCAAGGCCTTGCTGTTTCTGGGAGCCGGGGTCGCCCTCCATTCAGCTGGCACCCTGGACCTGGGGAAGCTCCGCCTGGGATCGAGCCTGCCCCGCATGGCCGCGCTGTTCGGGGTGGGGGCTGCCGCGTTGGCCGCGGTCCCACCGCTGGGTGCGGCGTTCACCAAGGAGACCGTGCTCGCCGCGGCAGTCCAGTCTGGCGTCTGGGTCGCGGCGGGGACCGTTGCCGCTGGTCTTCTTTCAGCGCTCTACGCCTCACGACTGCATCTCCTCGCCTATGGCCCTGGCCCGTTGATCGCAGCCAACCCCGGCCCCCATCGTGTGGAGATCGGAGCTCTGGCCATGCTCGCCGGTCTCACCCTGGCGCTGAGCATGATCTGGCTGCCAGGCGGCGAGGAGTTGTTGACCGAACTCACCGGCGGTTTGCTGGCGCCCGGCAAGCTCTGGGAACTCGGAATTTCGCTGGCAGCCATCGCCGTGGCGTTCGGGTTCGTGTGGTTGCTCTGGCGGCGGAATCGCCTGGTCGGCGGTGGCATCCCTCAGAGGCTGCGCCGTTTCGTGGCCGACTGGTGGGGTATTCCTAACGCGACCCGGCGGGTGGTCGTCGATCCGCTGCTGCACCTATCTCGAGACCTGGCAGAGGGCGACCACTCGGTCATCGACGCGGTAGTGCGTGGCGCGGGAGCCGGGGCGATCGGTGTCGCCAAGCGGCTGCGGCGCAGGGTGGAAGCAGCCGTCGACCGAGCGGTTGAGGGAGTTGGTGGTGGAACACTGGGGGCGGCCCTCTTGTCGCGTAAGTTCGATGACGACGCGGTCGACGGCACCGTCGAAGGGATTGCTCGCGGGGTCCGACTTGGTGGAGAAAAAAGTCAACGCATCCAGACCGGCATGTCTCACGACTACTACACGCTGGCGGTCGCCGGCACCGTGGTTGTGGTGATCGTGGCGGCGATATGGAGGTAGAAGAATGTTGAGTATCGCCATATTCGTGCCGGTTGTAGCGGCCGTCATCATGCTGGCGTTTCCCCGGGACCGACCCGAGCTTGCCCGCTGGACAGCGCTGGGAGTAAGCGGAGTCCCCTTTGTAGTGATTATCGCGGCCTGGGCGCGATTCGAGGGCGGCCCTGGGTTCGAGATGGTCGAATCCCTGCCGTGGATCCCCTCGATCGGGGTGTCCTATCAGGTCGGTCTCGACGGTCTGTCGCTGCCGCTGGTTGCCTTGACCGCCTTGTTGTTCACTGCCTCGATTGCCTTCCCCGTCGACCTGCGGGGCCGGGCCCGCCAGTACTACGCCGCCTTCCTGTTCCTAGAAGGTGTCTCGCTCGGGCTCTTCCTGTCGCTCGACCTCATTCTCTTCTTCGTGTTCTTTGACCTGTCAGATCGGAAGAGCGTCGTGTAGGGAAAGAGTGTAGATCTCGGTGGTCGCCGTATCATTAAAAAAAAAAATCTACATCAAGATCATTATGTCTATTACTAGCTACTATCTGTCATGTGTCACGACATTGTTCCTTACTCC
>CAJVYZ010000014.1 GCA_913009915.1 uncultured Gemmatimonadota bacterium
CAGTGTGACTGGAGTTCAGACGTGTGCTCTTCCGATCTAAAGTCCGCCGGGCAATCGAAGCAGAAACGGATACTCCATTCTATCTTTGTTCCAACCCTGAGTTTCTCAAGGAAGGCAACGCGGTCGAAGATTTCATGAAGCCCGACCGCGTGGTCATCGGGGTGGATTCTGATGAGGCCCGGGATGTCATGGCGCGGCTGTACCATCCGTTCGTTCGCACCGGCAATCCGGTCCTGTTCATGGACATCGCGTCGGCCGAAGTCACCAAGTATGCCGCCAACGCCATGCTCGCCAGTCGTATCTCATTCATGAATCAGGTGGCGCAGTTTTGCGAGCTGGTCGGAGCCGACATCGAAAGCGTCCGGCACGGGATCGCCACCGACAGCCGCATCGGGTCCGCTTTCCTGTTTCCCGGTCCCGGCTACGGCGGATCCTGCTTTCCCAAGGACGTCAAGGCGCTCATTCGGTCCGGCAAGGACAAGGGGATGGATTTCGATCTTCTCCAAGCCGTAGAAGACGTCAACGCCAGGCAAAAGCAGGTTCTGTTCGCCAAGCTGCGTGCCGCGTTGGCAGCGGACCTGCCTTCGGCGACCGTGGCGGTTTGGGGCTTGGCGTTCAAGGCGGAGACCGACGACATGAGGGAGAGCCCGGCGATTCCGCTGATCGAGGCCCTGCTCGACGCCGGCGCCACCGTGCGGGCCCACGATCCCAAAGCCGAGCAGAGCGCCCGCGAGCTGTTCGATGACCGCGTCTACTATGCGAGCGGCCCCTACGACGCCGTGACCGGGGCCGACGCCCTGGTGATCGTTACCGAATGGCTGATCTATCGCAATCCGGATTTTGAACGGATCCTCTCGCTGATGCGCCGTCCCGTGATCATCGACGGCCGCAACCTGTTCGACCCCAGCCGGATGCGCGCACTGGGGATCGAACACCACGGAATTGGACGGGCTTCATGAGGGTGCTGATTACCGGCGCCGCCGGATTCCTCGGATCGCACTTGACCGATCGCTTCCTCTCGGAGGGACATGACGTGGTCGGGGTCGACAATTTCCTGACCGGCTCACCCGACAACATCGCGCACCTCATGGGGAACGAACACTTCCAGTTCATCCAGCACGATGTCACCAACTTCATATACGTTCCCGGGTCGCTCGATGGCGTGCTCCATTTCGCCTCACCCGCCAGCCCGGTCGATTATCTGCAACTCCCGATCCAGACCCTCAAGGTGGGATCGCTGGGAACCCACAAGGCGCTCGGGTTGGCCAAGGCCAAGGACGCCCGCTTCCTGCTGGCGTCGACCTCGGAAGTCTACGGCGACCCGCAGGTGCATCCCCAGCCGGAATCGTATTGGGGACACGTCAACCCCGTGGGCCCCCGCGGGGTCTACGACGAGGCCAAACGGTTCGCCGAAGCCATGACGATGGCCTACCGCCGGTTCCACCAAGTCGATACCCGGATCGTGCGGATCTTCAATACCTACGGTCCGCGCATGCGGCAGCACGATGGCCGGGTGGTGTCGAATTTCGTGGTCCAGGCCCTCCTCGGCGAGCCGCTGACGGTCTACGGCGACGGCGGCCAGACCCGTTCCTTCTGCTACGTCTCCGATCTGATCGATGGCATCCTGCGGTTGTTCCACTCGGACGAACCCGACCCGACCAACATCGGCAATCCCAACGAATACACGGTCCGTCAACTGGCCGAGGAAGTGTTGCGCCTGACCGGGTCCAGCTCCACCCTCGAGGAGCATCCCCTACCCACGGACGACCCCAAGGTTCGGCGCCCCGATATCAGCAAGGCCCGGGAGCGCCTCCAGTGGGAGCCGGAGGTTACCCTCGAGGACGGGCTCCAACGGACCATCGACTACTTCAAGGGACAGCTGCAAGTATGACACGGGTGTTGGTGACCGGAGCCGCCGGATTCATCGGATCACACCTGGTCGACGTGCTGCTGGCTCGGGGTGACGACGTCGTCGGGATCGACAATTTCGACGCGTTCTACGCCCGTTCGGTCAAGGAGGCCAACCTCGAAGGGGCCATGGCCGCGCCCGGGTTCGAATTTCGCGAGATCGACATAGTCGATGTTGGAAGCCTGGTAGAGTCGCTCACGCCGGATACCGTGATCGTCCATCTCGCCGCCAAGGCCGGAGTGCGGCCCTCGCTGGAAGACCCGATCGGCTACGTCCGGGCCAACGTCACCGGCACCGCGGCACTGGCGGAGGCGGCCCACCGGGCCGGCGTGACACGATTGGTGTTCGGATCGTCGTCGTCCGTCTACGGCGACGACACCAAAGCGCCGTTTTCGGAAGACGCGGTCGCCATTCATCCGGTATCGCCCTACGCCGCCACCAAACGGAGCGGTGAGCTCATGTTGGAGGCGCTGGCGCCCATCTGGAATCTCCGATGTGCCGCCCTCAGGTTCTTCACCGTCATCGGGCCACGGCAACGCCCCGATCTCGCGGTGCACAAGTTTACCCGTCTCATGTTGGCCGGCGAACCGCTCACCCTGTTTGGCGATGGCACCCAGTCGCGCGATTATACGTATTGGGAGGATATTGTGGATGGGGTGCTGCGGGCGATCCGCTGGACCGAAGACGCCCCGGTTGGGGTCGAATACTTCAATCTCGGTGACGCCCGCCCAGTACCGCTCACCGAACTCGTCGATACCATCGCCGCGGCACTGGGAACGACGCCAATAATCGAATGGCATCCCATGCAGCCCGGGGATGTGCAACATACGTTCGCCGACCTTACCAAGTCGAACCAGGTCTTGGGATATCAACCCACGACGGCCTTGGCGGAAGGAGTGCAGAATTTTGTCCAATGGTACCGAGACATTCATGACCATGAGCGCTGAACACCTCGTCGCACAGGCCCGCGAACGCTTCAGTCTCCAGGACTACTACGGCGCCATCCACCTGCTGAGCGACCTGGTGGACCGGGGGTGCCATTTTGCCGACGTGTTCCACCTCAGGGGGCTGTCCTACTCCTTGCTGGGACAACACGAACGGGCACTGGAAGAGTTCGGTGCGGCACTGGAACTCAATCCCCGCTACATCGAGGCCCACATCCACCGGGGGATCGTGCTGGGAGAACTGGGCCGGAGTGAGGAGGCCCACGACGCCTTCCAACAGGCCGCTACTCACAGCGAGCGTGAGGGGGAACTCCCCAGACACATCGCCGGCCGCTTGGCCAACCAGCACGCGGAGCTGGCGGCCAGCTATGCCGAAGTCGGGGCTCTGCCAGTGGCCATAGGGCAATACCGTCGTGCCCTCGAACTGTGCAGCGACTTCCATGATCTGCGCTACCGCCTCGCCCGGCTCCTGCTCGAGGCCGGCCACGTGCTCGACGCCCGCACGGAACTGGAACAGATCGTCGCCGCCCGCCCCAATTTCATTGACGCCCAGGCCTCCCTCGGCCTTGCCCGGTACCTGTCCGGTGATGCCAATGGCGCCAAGGAGGTGTGGACCGCTTGCCTCGAACAGCGACCCAAGAACGCCCGCATCGACGCCTACTTGGCGATGCTCGAACGCACCCAACTGTGAGGATCGCCGGCCTGGCGCTGGCTGGGGTACTGATGGCGGCCGGCGGGTGCGGCCCGGGCGCCGACGCCCACGAACGTCAGGGCGACCGGGCCTACTCCGAGTTGCGCTTCGGCGACGCCGTCGCCGCCTACCGTCTTGCCGTCCGGTCGGGTGGCCGGGCCGACCTCTGGGCCAAACTGGGGTCGGCTGGTCTGCGGTTGCCGGACTACGCCGTCGCCGCCGAGGCCTACCGCGAATTGGCCGCCAGTGACGCCCTCCGCGTCAGGGAGGCCACCCAGGGGCTGGACCTGGCCGCCCAGGGGGCCGAACAAGCCGGCGATTTCGTCGCGCTGAGGGCGGTACTCCTGTCGCTGCTGTCCATCGCTCCCCAATGGGCCACCGGAACCTATGCGCTCACTGTGGTCCGCCACGTCCCGACCACGCCAGAGGAACGCCTGGCACTTCTCCCGCTGGCCGCTGCCGCCGCGCCTGATCGCCGGACTGCCGACTCCCTCTTGGGGGGGTATGCCGACGTCCTTCGAGCCACCGAGAGCTGCCGCAAGGGAATCCGGGTCTACCAGTCGGTGCTCCGCCGCACCGAATCGTCCCTGCTGGCAGAGGACCTCCTCCGCGGCCGCGCGGCCTGTGCCCTCCAACTCGGCCGGGAACACGTCGACCAGGAACCCTGGACCGCTGAAGGGTGGTTTCTAGAGGCAGTCGATGCCGCACCCGAGACCGATATTGGTCGCCTGGCCCTCCTCGGCCTGGGCCAGGCCCGTTCGGGGCAGGGCGACCTCATTGGCGCCGCTCTGGCCTACCAGGCGGCCGTAGCGTCCACCACAGACCCCGATTCGATTACCATTCTCGCCATGGAAAAACTCAATGAGATAGCCACCGCCCGGCCGCCCGGGGGGGCAGTGTTGGAGCCCACGCCGTGAGGCTCCCGCTCGGCTGGTGGGCTGTGGTGGCGGGACTGGCGGCGTGTTCGGGAGGCGGATCGGCCGCCGAGCGGGCCGCCGCCGGGGCCGCTATCGCCCTGACCGCCACCCCGGAGGAGATCCAGATCCTGTGGGACGAGGCCATGGAGGCCTACCGCAGGGGCGAATTCTCCACCACGGCGGACAACCTCGAGCGCTTGGTATTGGAGTTTCCCCCGGGTGACCCGCGCGTCTCCAAGGCCCACTTCTACCTGGGTGAGAGCTACCTGGCCATGAAGGACCAGCTCCAGGCGGTGCGAGAGTTCCGGCGCGTGTCGGACGAGCGGCCCAACGACCCCCTCGCTCCGGTGGCGCTCCTGCGAGCCGCGGACGCGTATGCCGAGCTATGGAGCCGTCCCGAACTCGATCCGTCGTACGGCCAGACCGCGCTGGCGACGTATCAGGAACTGCTCAACCGCTATCCGGAAAGTAAGGCCGCCGACCGAGGCCGCGCCCGGATTCTGGCGCTGGAGGAGTGGTTTGCTTCCAAGGAGTTCAAGACGGCGATGTTCTATCTGCGCAACAAGGCGTGGGATTCCGCCATCCTGTACCTGAAGGGGATGGTGGCCGACTATCCTCGCGCCGAAGTCGCTCCCCAGGCGCTCGAGAAGCTGGTCGAAGCCTACCGGAAGCTCGGCTACGAGGACGACGTCGAAGAAACGTGCGGGTACATGAGGCGCTTTCACCGCGACGAAGCGGAAACCGCCGCTGCCTGCCCGGTCACGATCCAGGAGTCCTGATCGTGGTCGGGTTGCTCGGGGGATCGTTCGATCCAGTCCACCACGGACACTTGGTGACGGCCGTGGTGCTGCGGGAGCGACTGGGGCTGAGCGAGGTGCGGCTGGTGCCGGCCGGGGCGCAGCCGTTCAAGGCGGGGCACGCGGCACCGGGAGAGCACCGCCTGCGGATGGTCGAGCTGGCGGTGGCCGACTACCCCGGTCTGGCGGTGGAACGCGCCGAACTCGACCGGCCCGGGCCGTCATACATGGTGGACACGCTGCGGCAGCTACGGGCCAGAGAGCCCGGGGAGTCATGGACGTTGCTGGTGGGGGCCGACGCCGCGGCCGATTTTTCTTCCTGGCGCGAGTCCGAGACCATTCTGGAGTTGGCGAAGGTGGTATTCTTCGACCGGGCGGGCCACACTCCCCCTCCGGTGGGACCCGGGGGCTCGGAGCAGGTGGTTGTCCCGGCCATTGAGATTTCGGCGACCGACGTACGAGCGCGAGTGCGCCACGGTCGGTCGATACGCTATTGGGTGCCGGATGCGGTCGCTGAATACGTCGCGACCCACCGGCTGTACGTGGAAGACGAGGGATGATCAAGCAAACCATTACCAAGGTGTTCGGCAGCCGCTTCCAGCGGGAGCTCAAGCGACTGCAGCCGATCGTGGACGACATCAAGCGCCACGAGGAACGGCTGGCTTCGTTCACCGAAGACGAACTCAAGGCCCAAACCGGCCGGTTGCGTGAGCTGCTCGCCGAGCGGATCGGAGCCCAGCAGGAGGAGCTCGACCGGGTTCGCGAGGCCAAGCACGAATGTCCCGACCCCACCGAGCGGCAGGTCCTCGAGGACGAGTTTCAGGAACTCGACGCCAAGTACCGGAACGCCCTGGCCGACGTGCTGGACGATCTCCTCCCGGAGGCGTTCGCCACGGTAAGGGAGGCGTGTCGGCGGTTGATGGGCACGACCGTCAAGGTGACGGGCAACGACGTTACCTGGGACATGGTGCCGTACGACGTCCAGCTGATCGGTGGCATCGTGCTCCATCAGGGCAAGATCGCCGAGATGGTCACGGGCGAGGGGAAGACCCTGGTCGCCACCCTCCCGATGTACCTCAATGCGTTGACGGGTCGCGGCGTGAATCTGGTAACCGTCAACAACTATCTGGCCCGCCGTGACTCCCAATGGATGGGGCACGTGCTCAAGTATCTGGGATTGACGGTCGGGTGCCTCGACGACACCGAACCCTCCTCCCTGGCCCGGCATGCCGCCTACCGGTGCGACATCACCTACGGGACCAACAACGAATTCGGGTTCGATTACCTGCGCGATAACATGGTGTACCAGCTGGAACAGCGGGTGCAACGCGACCACATCTACGCCATCATCGATGAGGTCGACTCCATCCTCATCGACGAGGCCCGAACTCCGTTGATCATCTCCGGCCCGGTCGGGACCTCGGAGAACGAGAAATACGCGGAGTACAACGACCAGGTAGCACGGTTGATTCGTCAGCAGACGGAGATCGTCAACGGGACCCTCAGCGAGGCCGAACGACTCCTGGGGAACGACGACACCCGATACGAGGGGGCCATCAAGCTGTACCAGGCACAATTGGGGATGCCCAAGAACAAGCGGCTCCTGAAGATGCTGAACGAGCAGGGGCTCAAGCAGCAACTGCAACGGGTGGAACTCGACTCCATCGCGGATCGCAAACTGCCGATTCGCAAGCAGCAGATGCGCGGGATCGAAGACACGCTCCTGTTCGTCCTCGACGAAAAGGGCCACTCCGTTCACCTGACGGACCAGGGGGCTGAGTGGCTGTCGCCCGACGACCCGGCGTTGTTCGTCGTCCCCGACATTTCCGAGATCATCCACGAGATCGAACGGGATGAATCCAGGAGCGCCGTCGAGAAAACCGAGGCCCGGCGCAAGGTCGAGAGCGAGTACGCGATCAAGAGCGAGAAGCTGCACATCATCCACAAGTTGCTGCAGGCGTACGCCCTCTACGAGAAGGACATCGATTACCTGGTGCAGGATTCCCAGGTTCTCATCGTCGACGAGTTCACCGGGCGAGCCATGCCGGGCCGGCGCTGGGCGGACGGGTTGCACCAGGCCGTAGAGGCCAAGGAAAAAGTCGAGGTCAAGGGCGAAACCCAGACGCTCGCCACCATCACCATCCAGAACTACTTCCGGATGTACGAGAAGCTGGCCGGCATGACCGGAACGGCGGAAACGGAAGAGACGGAGTTCTATTCGATCTACAAGTTGGACGTCATGGTCATCCCGACGAACCGACCCATCCGGCGTGTCGATCATCCGGACCAGATCTTCAAGACTCGGCGCGAAAAGAACACCGCCATCATCGATGAAGTGGAACGACTCCACGAAGCGGGGTTGCCGGTGCTGATCGGGACGGTCAGCGTGGAGACGTCGGAATCCTTGAGCCGGCAACTGAAACGCCGTGGTGTCCGGCACGAAGTTCTCAACGCCAAGTTCCACCAGCGCGAAGCCGAGATCGTCGCCAAGGCCGGCATGTACGGGGCGGCGACGATCGCCACCAACATGGCCGGCCGCGGAACCGACATCAAATTGGGTGAGGGCGTCGACATCAAGAGCGATGAGGGCGGCTTGCAGATCATCGGGACGGAGCGCCACGAGTCCCGCCGGATCGATCGGCAGCTGCGAGGCCGCTCGGGCCGGCAGGGCGACCCGGGAAACACGCGGTTCTTCCTCTCGCTGGAAGACGACCTCATGCGACTGTTCATCTCGGACCGGGTCGCGTCCTGGATCGACAAGAGCGGCGTGGAAGACGGCGAAGTCATCACCGGCAAGCTGGTGACCCGATCCATCGAACAGGCCCAGAAGCGGGTGGAACTGCAGAACTTTCAATCCCGAAAGCGGCTGCTCGAGTATGACGATGTAATGAACCAGCAACGCGAGGTGATCTTCTCGCTGCGGCTGGGAGCCCTGGAACGAGGAGAAGAGGTCAAGGCTACCGCCCGTCGCATGATCTCCATGGGGGTGCACCGCACCGTAGCCGAGTTTCTCGACGATGCCCAGTCGCCGGAGGAATTCGACCGGGAGGGCCTGAGCAACGATCTCACGCTCCGCTACGTCTTCACCGTCGATGCCCTGGCGGATGCCGAAGCCACGCCCGACCGCGACGCCGTCGAGCAGGCCGTACTCGATGAGGCCGAGAACGCCTTCACCCGGAAAGTCGATTACCTCACCGATTTCGGGAAAACGATCAACGCCACCGATGTCGACCGGCAGGTGCTGTCACAGGTAATGCTCCAGGTCCTCGACGAGAAGTGGAAGGATCACCTCTACGACCTCGACCTACTGCGGCACGCCATTCAGTACCGGGCCTACGGCCAGCGCGATCCGCTCATGGAGTACAAGAAGGACGCCTTCGAGATGTTCGAAGACTTGATGGAAGACATCAACACCACCTTCGCCGAGAAGTTCTTCAAGGTGCAGCTCACCGCCGGAGCTCAGCCGGCCGGGGCCGGCGCCCGGCGCCCGGTGCCTCCACCGACCCCCCAGGACGAGATGGACGAGCTCCTGCCCGGTGCCACACCAGTCATGGCCGGGGCCGGGGCCGGCGGCCTCGCCGGCATGGCGCCTCCCCCGCCGGGCACGCCCAATGCCTCGTCCGCAGCCCCGCTGCCGGGCCGGCGCCAATCGGGGGACCCCTACGCCGACGTGGGCCGGAACGACCCCTGTCCCTGCGGATCGGGCAAGAAATTCAAGAAATGTCACGGCCGGTAGCCGCGCTGCTAGGCACCCCGCGGGGCAAATCCGGGTAGCACCACCCCTCCCACGGGCGCTAGCGTGTCCCGGTGGCGACTCCACTCTCAGGCACTGGTGACAGCGAACGGCCCCGCGAGCGTCTTTGGGCGTTGGGGCCGGGTGCGTTGACGGCGACGGAACTGGTCGCCATCCTTCTAGGAACAGGACGAGGCGGGACCAGCGCCCTCAACCTTGCGGCAACCCTGGTTGGGGAGGGCGAGGGTGTATTCCGCCGTTTGGCGGCCAGACCGCCGGCCGAGCTGCTGCGCGCCTCGGGCGTCGGCCCGGCCAAGGCGGCCCGTCTCCTCGTGGCATTCGAGCTTGCCGGGCGTCTCTCCCGCGAGTCGAGGCCGCAGCCTGCCAAGATCGCCCGGCCGGAAGACGTGGTCCGTCTGGTGGCGCCCCGTATGCGCGACCTTCAGGTCGAGGAGTTCCGCCTCCTGGCGCTCGACAGCCAAAGCCGGGTCTGCCGTGAGGTGCTGATCACTCGAGGACTGCTCAACAGTTCGCTGGTCCATCCTCGGGAGGTCTTTCGGGCGGCCATCGTGGAGGCGGCGGCGGGGATCATCGTGGTGCACAACCATCCGAGTGGTGATCCGACGCCATCGCCCGAGGATATCGCGGTGACCCGGCAACTGGTCGCCGCCGGAAGTCTGTTGGACATGCCCGTCTACGACCACATCGTGGTCGCCGGGGATGCGTTCATGAGTTTTGCAACCGCGGGGATGCTGTGACCGGAATCTTGCCCCAGTTGGCACCGGAGTTTCAGGACATCCTGAACCGGCACGCCGATCGGCTCGATCTCCCGCTCATCAAACGGGCGTTGGAGGTGAGCACGGCGGCGCACAGGGGACAGAAACGGATGTCGGGGGATGAGTTTATCTCCCACAGCATTGCCGTGGCTTCCATCCTTACCGATATGTTGCTGGACTCCACGTCGATCGCCGCCGCCCTGTTGCACGATGTGGTGGAGGACTCCGACGTTCGCACCGAAGACCTGGCCAAGGAATTCGGGGACGAAGTCGCCGAGATCGTCGACGGGTTGACCAAGATTTCCCACCTGACGTTCCGGTCGTCGACCGAGGAACAGGTTGAGAACTATCGCAAGCTCCTACTGTCGATCGCGAAGGATGCGCGGGTAATCATCATCAAGCTGGCCGACCGGCTCCACAACATGCGGACGCTGGAATTCCTCCCGGCCGACCGGCGCGAACGGATCGCCACCGAGACCCGCGAAATCTACGCCCCGTTGGCACATCGGTTCGGCATGGCGGGGGTCAAGGCCGAACTGGAGGACCTGGCCTTCAAGTTCCTCGAACCCGAGGGATTCAAGGCCCTGAGCGAGAAGATCGTCTCCACCGAAGACGAGCGCGAGCGGAGCATCATGCGGCTCAAGGAGCCGCTCGAGGTGGAGTTGGCCAATGCCGGTATCGATTGGTTCGAGATCACCGGCCGGCCCAAGCATCTGTGGTCGATCTACCGCAAGATGGAACGGCGCGACAAGCCCTTCGAAGAGATCTACGACTTGATGGCGTTGCGGGTACTCGTCAAGACCGTCCCCGAGTGCTACCACGTCCTCGGCGTGATCCACCATACCTGGACCCCCATTCAGGAACGGATCAAGGATTACATCGCCAGTCCCAAATCGAACGCCTATCAGTCGCTGCACACCACCATCTTCGGCCCCGCGGGCCAATTGTTCGAGGTGCAGATTCGCACCGAGGAGATGCACCAGACGGCCGAGTATGGTATCGCGGCCCACTGGGCGTACAAGCACGAGGTTGGTACCGACGAATTAGACCAGGCCCTCGGTTGGTTCCGGCAACTCCTCGAGTTGCAGCAGGATGTCAAGTCGCCCGAAGAATTCCTCGAATTTCTCAAGGTCGACCTGTACCAAGACGAGATCTTCGTGTTCACGCCACAGGGCGACGTCAAGCGGCTCCCCACCGGCGCGACGCTGATCGACTTCGCCTTCAGCGTACACACCGAAGTGGGACTGCGTTGTCAGGGCGCCAAGGTCAATGGACGGATTGCGCCGCTCCACCGGGAACTCAAGAACGGCGACGCCGTGGAGATTCTCACAGGGAACACCGCCCGCCCCTCCCGTGACTGGCTCAACCACGTGCAGACGGGACGTGCCCGGCAGAAGATCCGTCAATGGGTTCGCCAGGAAGAGGAGTCAATCAGTCTGAGCCTGGGCCAGGAGATCCTGGCGCGCGAGGTGAAGCGGCGCCGGCTCGACCCGCCCTCGGCTGGGCAACTGGAGGCCGCCGCGGACGAACTGTCGCTCCCCGACGGCCGTGGCCTGGAGATCGCCGTCGGGCGCGGCGACGTGGCCATCAAGCAGGTGATGCGCGCGCTGTTCCCCGATCTGTCGGTCGAGGATGCCGGCGGCCCCAAGCCGACGGTCTTCGGCCGCGTCATCGACCGCATCCGCCTGGGACGAGGGATCAAGATTCAGGGCGTGGATGGCCTCATGGTGCGCTACGCCCAGTGCTGCCAACCGGTCCCCGGAGACCGGGTCGTCGGCTACGTGACCCAGGGGCGGGGCATCTCCATCCACCGGTCAGACTGCCCCAACCTGTTGTCCCTCCCCCTCGACGACCGCCGGGTCGAAATCGACTGGCAGGAGATCGAAGGCGAAGCGTTCGCCGTGCACCTCGCCCTCAGCGGTGAAGACCGGCGCGGCCTGTATGCCGACATCATGGCCGCCATCAGCAAGACCGGCACCAACATCACGGGGGCTGAAATCAAGACCCAGGACGGGACGGTGTTCGGGTCCATTTTCGTCGAGGTCGACAACCTCTCCCACCTGGCGAAAGTCCTCAAGGCCATCAAGCGCGTCAAGGGTGTCAACGAAGTCGAACGCCGCGAGGTCCCCGCCGAATAACCGGTAATGGACGTGTTGCGTCCGGCCATCGACCGTGAGACCTTTCTCCTCCGTTGACCGTGGAGGACGCGGCATGCCGCAGTATTGGATTCTCAAGACCGAACCCACCGACTACAGTTACCACGACCTCGAAGCCGATGGCCGGACCGCCTGGGACGGGGTCAAGAACAACCTGGCGCTGAAGCACCTGCGCACCATGAAGAAGGGCGATCGGGCTCTGATCTACCACACCGGTACCGTCAAGGCGTTGATCGGCGAGGCCGTAATTGCCTCCCAGCCATATGCCGACCCCCAAGCCGCCGACCCGCGGTTGGTGGTCGTCGATATCAAACCGGCCCGGCGATTGGGCCGGGAAGTGCCGCTCGCCGAGATCAAGGCCGACCCGGCGCTGGCCGACTTGGGCCTGGTGCGCATGGGACGGCTCTCGGTCGTGCCGGCATCACCGGAGCAGTGGAAACACTTGAAAGGGATGGGTCGCAAGGCATGAGTCCGGCCTTTCAGGTCGAAGCACCCTATCAACCGGCGGGCGATCAACCCAAGGCCATCCGTGAACTAACCGAAGGGCTCGAGCGAGGGGACCGCTACCAAACCCTCCTCGGCGTGACCGGTTCGGGCAAGACCCTGACCCTGGCCCACGTCATCGCCAACTGGGGCCGACCCACCCTGGTCATGTCCCACAACAAGACCCTCGCGGCCCAGCTCTATGGAGAACTGCGGCAGTACCTGCCGCGTAACGCCGTCGAGTACTTCGTGTCGTACTACGACTACTACCAGCCGGAAGCCTACGTTCCCACCACCGATACCTACATCGAAAAAGACGCGTCGATCAACGAGGACATCGATCGACTACGACTCAGGGCCACCTCCAGTCTGATGGAACGGGAGGACGTGGTGATCGTGGCTACGGTCAGCGCTATCTACGGCCTGGGCGACCCCGCCGAATACCGGCGACTCATGGTGATGGTCGAACGGGGTGAGGAGCGCGGACGGGATGCCATCCTGGCCGATCTGGTGCGCATCAACTACCACCGCAACGACGTCTCCTTCGATCCCGGCACGTTCCGGGTCCGGGGCGATACCGTGGAGATCTTCCCGGCCTACGCCGAGCAGGCCGTGCGCATCGAGTTGTGGGGCGACCAAGTCGAGCGGGTCAGCAAGATCCACCCCCTGACCGGCGAAACCATCACCGAGGTCGACCGGGCCGGCATCTATCCCGCCACCCACTTCGTCACCCGGCGGACCACCATCACCCGGGCGGTAGAACGCATCCGAGCCGAACTCAAGGACCGGCTCACCGAACTGCGGACGGCCGGGAAGTTGCTCGAGGCACAGCGGCTCGAGAGCCGCACCCGGTTCGACGTCGACATGATGCTCGAAGTGGGGAGGTGTGCCGGCATCGAGAACTATTCGCGCCTCATCACCGGCCGTCAGCCTGGGGAACGGCCCGCCTGTCTCATGGATTACTTCCCCGAGGATTACCTCGTCGTGGTAGACGAATCCCACGTCTCCCTCCCGCAAATCGGGGGGATGTACAACGGAGACCGGGCCCGCAAACTCACGCTCGTCGAATACGGCTTCCGGCTGCCGTCGGCCTTGGACAACCGGCCGCAACGGTTCGACGAGTTCATGGCCCTCACGCCGCAGATGATCAACGTCTCAGCCACGCCGGGTGATCGGGAACTGGAGCTGTCCGAAGGGGTGGTGGTAGAACAGATCATCCGGCCCACGGGATTGGTCGACCCGGTAGTCGAAATCCGGCCGG
>CAJVYZ010000015.1 GCA_913009915.1 uncultured Gemmatimonadota bacterium
AGTTTCCTCAGTTCGGAGACCGTGGCCCACTGGAGCGCTTCGTGCTCGCGGGCTCTGGGCCGGCCTGATATGACGACCGGAGCGAACTCGATGAGGAATTGCGATCCAGGGTCCCGCACGGCATACACCGGATCCGACACTCGAGAAGCCGAGACGCCAAGTTCCTCCTCGAGCTCCCGCCGCGCCGCGTCCTCGAGAGTCTCGCCGGGTTCGAGTTTTCCCCCGGGGAACTCCCACAGACCGCCGTGCCGCTTGTGCGCCGGCCGCCGGCACACCAGATACCGGCCGTCGTGCTGGATGACGGCGGCGAGAACTCGGATGATCGGCTTCTGGTCGACTTGCGGTTCGCCTGATTCCGGCACAGGATTGTTCACGTATGCCTCTCGACTACGACTTTGAACTCCGCCTGGCAGTTTTCGCTCACGTTGCCGCCCTGCGCGACAAGGGCGATGGATTGGTGCGCGCTTCGGATCTGAACAACGGTATCATGTTTCAAGGCTCCAGAGTCCCTATCTGGAACCAACAGAAAGGCATATTCCGGCCGGCAGTCCTCAGACAGCCCGGTGCAGCCCTGACCGTCCAGACATCGTTCAAATCCCCGTACGACGATCGCTTCACCGCGGAAGATGACCGGCTGGCCTACAAGTACCGCGGCCACGACCCCTACCAGGCAGACAACATAGCTCTTCGTCGCGCCATGGAACTGCGCAGGCCGATCCTCTATCTCATCGGTGTTCAGCCGGGCATCTATCAGCCGGTGTTCCCGGTGTACGTCATGGCCGACGACCCCGCCAATCTAACTTTCTATCTCATGGCTGATGCAGAGGGCCGGGACATCGTTGCCGCGTCAGAGGAAGATCCCGCGGCCAGCGCGCCGCTCAAGGCCTATCGCACGGGCATCGTCAAAACCAGGCTGCACCAACAGCGTTTCCGTTACCTGGTCCTCAAAGCGTACCAAACCCAGTGCTCGATGTGCCGGCTGCGGCATGGCTCACTACTCGACGCCGCCCACATTCTGCCCGACCGTGACGAACGGGGCAAGCCCGAGGTTCCCAACGGACTCGCCTTGTGCAAAATCCACCATTCGGCCTACGACAGCGGGATCCTCGGCATAGACCCGGACTACCGTATCCACCTGCGGCACGACATTCTCGAGGAGGTCGATGGACCCATGCTGCAGCACGGCCTCCAGGAGATGCACGACCATACCATTCATGTACCGCGGACGAAATCCCACCGGCCCAATCCCGATTACCTGGCAGAGCGATTCGATCGTTTCCAGGCTGCCTGAGAAGCGGCGGGCTCGCGACGCCCGGCGTGGTGTCACACCCCTGCTCTAGGTTGGAGGATTCGCAGCAAGCCCTTCAACCGGTGTTGAGTCGCCATGTCGCTTTCCTGGAAACGACGGACATTTCTAGCCACGTTGGGGTCTGCCGTGTCGACCGCGCTTCTCACCAAGGGATGGTACTCCTTCCCCGGCGTTGCTCCTTCCAAGACGCTCCGATTCCTCCCCTCAGTGAGGATCGTCGGCGTTGGAGGGGCCGGCTGCGCCGTGCTGGATTACCTGGCCCTTCTTGCTTCCGAAACAGTCGGCTTCGTCGCCGTGGACAGTGACCTGGAGACCCTCGACCGGTCACTTGCCCGCACCAAGGTCCAAATTGGCCGACGACTTCTGAGTGGCCTTGGTGGGGGCTGCCGTCCCGAGATTGGTTACCGCGCGGCGGTCGAGAACCTGGTCGACGTCACCAAGGAACTCGAGGGGGCCGATCTGATTATCGTGAGCTGCGGCTTGGCGGGAGGGATCGGTGGTGGGGCCGCTCCGGTCATTGCCTATGCCGCGCGGGTCGTCTGCGGCGCCGAGGCTCGGATCGTGGCTTCAGCGCCGGTCGAGGCCGAAGGTCGCAAGCTACGGCGGAATGCCCACCGGGCGTCGGAGAGACTGCGCTGGGCCGCAGATTCGGTTGCTACTGTATCGTTCCCGGAGGCACTGGTGCCCCACTATTCGTACGAAGTGTCCTGCTTCGAGCGGACCGCTGAAATGGCCAAACGGGTTGTGACTGAGAGGATCAGGACTAGGATGCGACGGTACGGTCGCAAACGGCCTCATCTCGCGTCGACACCTTCAGGTACGGAGCAGTGATGGCTCGTCGTCATCGCAGTAAGAAGCGTCATCCCACCCGTTCAACCAGTCCCTACGACGTGCGGTGGGACTTCCAGTGCGACCTTCACGGCCACACGGTCGCTTCCGCCCTCCAGAAGCTGGAGAACGACCTGAAGACGTTTCGCCGACGGAAGGCCGGAGCCGTGGTGCACGTGGTTACCGGCAAGGGGGATAACTCACCGGGCGGTATCTCGGTACTCAAGCCCCCCGTGAAGAAGGCCCTGTCGGGGAGTCTGGCGCCGCTGGTAGCGGATTTCTGGATCGACGACGACGGGGGATTCATGGTCCGCGTGAAGTAACATGTGCTTGATGTGAGGTGACCGATTTGCTAGATTGCATGTGCGCGGTGATTTCACCGACTTGATGGACCGCGCACCCGGCACCGCCGGTTTCAAACCATCTAAGTCGTGGAAACGGTCCGCGACAATTAGTTGCGGGCCGTTTGTCGTTTCAGGCAGCCGCCGTCCCGGCTGCCGGCATGGAGAGTGGCGGCGAGAGCACCGGCTCGATGACCCGCCCGCCAACCGTGATCCAGCGGTGGCACAGCCGGCCGGAACCATCCGGACCCATGCGCCGGCGGACGGGCACCTCACCGAAAGGATCGAATCATGACATCACGCATTTCCCAATTCGACGACCCTCATTTCGACCTGGCCTATCGGCCGGAAAGCTACTGGGATACCCCCGACCCCCTCTCGGCCATCCGGGGCAACATCAAGGGCCAGCTGAGACGGGAGATGGTAACCGATTTCGTCACCGGCCAGGCCCCGGAGGCCCTGGGCGAGATCGAGTCCGATCTCCTGAGAGACACCCTGGACGAGGATACCCGTCGCTCGCTCGGCGGTATCCACCCACAGTGGATGGGAGGGGAGTACCTCCCGGATTACCAGGATGGCGAAGCCGAGATCGCCCGCATCGTGCTGGATTCCAGCACCATGGACGTGTATTGCTTCCGGGCCCGGCGCATCGGCAAGCAACGACCCAGAATCCACTATCGCGCGTTCGACGAGTACGATGGCGAGTGGGAACTGATCCAGGCGACGTCCACCAGGCCGCTCACCATGGGCGCCATGATCCGCCTGATCGATACCGCCACCTGCTCCGGTGCGGACTACGACGGCTCCGACCTGGTTGCGTCGATCTGGCAGTACACCGATCCGATCAGCAGCCCTGGATTCGTGACGGTGCAGTCGGAGTACTATCCGCAACTGGCGGAGTGGTACCGGCAGAAAGAGGCGCGTTGGATCGAGGGGCATTCGAGGGATGACGCGTCGGGCAACGGAGGGACGGAGCGATGACTCGCACCTGGAGAAAGCTGGAGCCGAAGGAGTTTCCCGGACCAATCGCGATCAGCATCCACAGCACGCCCCTACTCGGAGCCAGCAAACGCGACTCGCCACGGTTGGTAGTCCCTGTCATCCCCGCTTGGCTCCGACCGGTCGAAGGACTGTCGACAGAAGACGAAGGTGGGACCAGTGGCGTCGAACACCCGACCGACGGGGGCTACATCGCCAAAGTGTACCGGCCTTCCTCATCAGCTCTTGCGAAGAACCCCGCTGCTTCCGGCGAGATACGAATGTGGTACCCTTGATTCCTTCAGTACCACCGGCACCAGGGACGTGGAGATCCGAGAGGCCGCTCCGGCGTCCGACCTACCAGCGATATCCCGTCCGGGACGTGTCCGTGCCTCATGTAACGTTCGCTCGCCGACCACACGCTCAAGTAATCAGCCGCAACTTGGGAGGCCCAACCTCTTCTCCATCAGTACCGTCGCCATCCCTCACTCCCTCCAACCGCTGCTCTTGAAGCAACCGCGGCCCCCATTCCGGCAGCTCCGCCGGCAACCGCACCCGCGGCCCAGCCGACTCTGGGACCGGCATGTACCAGAACGCTTCGCCATCGAACCAGAACAGAAAATCACGGCCGTAGCGCCCGGCCAGTTCGATTCCCTCCTCCAGCGGCAGCGCTATGGCCATCGCCTGGACTTCGTAAGTCTCCTGGCTGTCCGTCAGGGTCGAGTACATGTAGGGAAACGGCCCTTGCATGACTTCATCAAGGAACTCCACGACCCTAGGCTGGTCCCTCGGCTTCCGAGTACCCATGGGTTCGCTCGCCATCACTACCCACGGCGCCTCGATTTCCACGCCCTCCAGCTCCTTCAACTGCGCTGGTCCCAGCGGATAGCGCATGTCAACCTTGGCGTAGCTCCTTTCGGCGTAGAGCCCCATTCGCAGTAACGTGGGCGGATAGTGTTCCGACATCGCTTCTCCCTCAACCCGTAGCAGCAAGTGATCGCTGGCCTAGCGCCCGAATTCGATCTATTGTCGCGAACGTGGCTCATTTCAGCCGTTCGCGCACTCGACATCCCCGGTCGTGTCGCTTGCATCGACATGTTCGGCAAATATGTCGAACATCCGACGCACGATCGACATCTCAGTCACCCAAAGCCAGTCGCATGACACGCGATGATGGGGCGTCGAGCGCGAGGGAAGATCCTGGCTTGCCCTGGGGAAAAAAAGCAGAGGCCGGCCCCGAACGGCGCGGCCTCGCGCCTAGCTCCCGAAGGAACTAGGGGGATGTAACCTCAAAGGAAGTGTAAGGGCCATCACGATCTCGGTCAATCATACGGTAAGGAGACTTCCCTGAGGATCCTCGCTCCCCGGGAGGTCACTCGAGATCTTCCTCGACGAGCTGTTCGACCCGTGGGCGCAAGCGCTGAATTTCCACCTGGATATCCCGCACTTCGTCCGCCGTGGCAATGCCGACGGATTCGTAGTCACCCCGGTGCCGAAGGGTACGAATATGGTTGATGAATTTGGCAGACTCCGCCCAGTCGCCGCCGAGAGTCAGTGGTAAAGAAGTGATGGTGCGATAGTGGGCATTCGCCCGATCGGCCCGATAGCCGTGCAGACGCAGCGTGATGTCGATCAGTTTGAGGGTGGCATTGTACAGCATCCCCAACTGAGCATCCAAGGACAGCCCCGGCACACCCGCGTCCCGGGTTTCCCGGTCGACGATGGCGAGAAGATTGTCGATCTCTTCCCTGGTAGCCTCATGCCGCTGGAGCCATCCATTCTCGGCCCATGCCTCAAGCGAGGTCATCGAGCCGGCCCTTCAACACCTTGGGATTCGATCGCAGAACCGAGGAAACAAACCCCGGCTGTGCCCGGCGCTCCTCGAAGTCCTCAACGCAATACACCACCGGGTTGATCTCCTTGCCGAAGCGCTCCGCGATGGGATACAGCATTCCGAGCACCTCACGCGAGTTGACCGTGCCCACTATCATGATATCCACATCGCTCCCCACCCTGCTCTCACCCCGCGCCGCGGAGCCGAACAGCAGGGCCAGATCGATACCGTCCTCGCCACACACCACCTCCCTGAGCGCGCTCTCCAGCCCGTGGGTCTCCATCACAAGCTGGCGCAGCGGCTCGAAAAGGGGGTGGCCCTTTTCCGCCGACAGGTACCTGCGGTTGCCGCTCCGCCGTTCGCAGATCAACCCCATCCCCACCAAGCGGTCGATCTCCACCTGAACCGTCCTGGGCGCGAACCCGGTGGCCCGAACCAGCTCCCGCAGATGGACCTCCCGCTCAGCCTCGAGCAGCAACTCCGCCAACAACGCCATCCTGGCCTTCGACCCCAACAGTGCGCCAAGCATACATGTATGCTATAAGCATACGATTGTATGTCAATACCATACAAGATACAGCTCCGGAACCATGGGACCCGAGTACGGGTGCTGCGACAGCCGATCGGCGACGGCAAACAGCCCGGCAACCCATGCTTCGGCGGCCGCCGGATCGTCATTGGCGATGTACTTGGCGATCTCCGCCGCGCGCTCGATGGCCCGTGGCGTCCAAACGACCTTCACCTCTCGAGGCGACGAAGAACCTCCGCCCGCGCCTGCCGCTTCGGTACCGCCTCGCCACTCGCCAACTGCCCCCCGCCGACCCTGACGTCGCGCACCAATTCCAGTTCCTCGAGGAGCTTCTCATACTGGGCCACGCCGAGCAATACCGCGGCGCTGTGGCCATGCTGAGTCAGGATGAGAGGTCGGTCCCGGCCCTCGAGTTCGTCGATGTAACGGGCAATGTTGGCCCGGAATTCGGTCAGCGGGCGCACATCACTGGGGTGTATGGTGGGCATGAGGTCTCCGAGGGATACGTACACTATTCCGTACGTTCTAATGTACACCATCTTCCCACCACACGCCAGTCAGATTGCCGGGCGCGCGACACCAGCGGCCATGGCCCGGTGCTATCGGCGTAACTCTTGCCGAAACATACAAATACTTATATATCAGTGGTGCTGGATAAGGAACTGCGAACGAGACGCACCGGATAGCAGACATCGAGATGGCCAAGAAGCGGCTGGCCGAAGTCAATGTGCTCCGGAAGCACTTGTAGGAGAACTAGAAATGGCTAAGAGAAAGAGTCGACGCTCGAGCAGCAACGTCTCTCGTGATCTCAGTTTCGGCCCCGAGGAGGCGGAAAACCTCCGCGTGCGCGCCGATCTGATGATCGCGCTCGGCAAGCTCATCGAGGATCGGGGCCTGACCCAGGTCAAAGCGGCCAAGCTCTTTGGCGTATCCCAGCCCCGGGTGAGTGATCTCGTTCGTGGCAAGATCGAGCGCTTCAGTGTGGACACCCTCATCGCCATGCTCTGGGCGGCGGGTGTGCAGGTGACTGTCACCACGAAGCAGCGTACCAGAGTCGCCTAATCAGGCAAGGGTTGGCCACTACCTCGCGAGCCCCTTGCCGCGTTCGGCTATCGCCCGTCCGATGTCCCCCCGGGTAGAACCCAGCGCCAGCAGGCAGCGCACCAGCAGGTCGATGGAAACCGATCGATCAGCGGCCTCCATCTTGGCCACCCTGGACTGACTCGAGCCGACCCGTTGTGCCAACACCGCTTGCGACATCTTCCTGGCACGGCGGCGAGCTTTGAGTTCCGTCGCCAGAGCCAGGCGTACGTCTATGAGGGCGGCCTCGACGTCCGAGAGGTCGAGGAATTCGCCCGCATCGCCAACGCGCCAACCGGCACGCTCCAGTGCTTCTTGCTTACTCGTCTTCATAGTCGGATACCACGTCCTCGTTTGCTGCCGGCCGGAGTCTCCTCCCTGGCCCTGGAGAGTATCTCACGTCACCTCGTCGTATCGGCGGATCCGGGCCTTGCAGGTGTTGATGACCGTCCTCGGCGTCGACTTCGACGTCTTGCCGAATACCTCCAGGATGACGATCGCATCGTGGTCGATCCGGTGGATGATCCGCCACGTCCGGTCCCTGTCGTTGATCCGCAGTTCGTGACACCGTCTGCCGATCACGGGCATGGGGCGAGAGCGCGGCATCGATAGCCGTTCTCCCATCTGAAGGAGCCGAAGGAGATAGCCAGCCTCCAGCCTAGCCTCCGCGGACATGGGCGGTGTCTTGATCTCCCCTTCCAACCAGACCAGAGGTTTGTCACCATCCATGATATGTCATTTTCGACATGATGTCAAGATTGACATATCCTGACTGCCAACAACTTGTCGATCCTCTCGACCAGAGGTCACTCGTGTGCGCTGAGATGGCATCGATCATCAGTAGCGGGACGCCATCAACGATCCGAAAAACGGCCGCACACCCCTCTTCGTGCTGACCCTATGAAACGTGTGCATGGCTGGCCCGGCAGCCTGAGCCAACTCTTGCGCAGCCACCACAGCGTACCCATATTAGATACATATGACCTCAGAATGGGTACATTTGTAACTATTATGGATACACCAACACACGACTCGATCACAGAAGCCCTCTTCGGGAAGACCAGGCGGAACGTACTCACTCTCTTGTTCGGTCGGCCCGATGAGTCCTTCTACCTACGGCAAATCACCCGCGAAACTAGAACCGGAATCGGGTCGGTCCAGCGTGAACTGCGTCGACTCACCGGGGCCGGTCTGGTAACCCGCGCTCCTCTAGGGAACCAGGTCCACTTCCGAGCCAATCGCGATTCACCAGTGTTCGAAGAGCTTCACGGCCTCATGAAGAAGACCACCGGGCTGGCCGAGGTCGTCCGTTCGGCTTTGGTGAAGCTCGAGGAAAAAATCCACGTTGCATTCGTGTTTGGGTCCGTAGCCAAGGGGTCACACTCCACATATAGTGACGTCGACCTGTTGATCGTCGGGGATCTTGGGCTCAGGGATGTCGTTCCGCTACTGTCGCCCGTGCAAGACCAACTCGGACGAGAGGTGAACCCAACCGTTTACCGGCCGGAGGAATTCCGCTCATTGAGCGAGAACGACAATCATTTCCTCGGGCGAGTGCTGCGACAGCCGAGAATTCTCATCCTGGGCAACGAAGATGAGCTTGGACAACTGGCTGGCAAACCGCTGGCTTAGAACCCCCATGAAGCGATCTCGGGAGAAACGCTGACCAATCAGACGGATCGCGGCATCGGCGCCATACTCGGACTCGCCTGTGGCGACGAACGCGGGAGAGGGCACCCATTCCCGGTCTACGTTGATGTACCCCTTCCCCCTGTATGCTACAGTCGCCGACAGGTCGGTTACGGAAATGGCGCGTGACGTCCTGGGCCAAGACTTGATCGCCTCCGACTGGGCGCAGTTAGCCAGACTGCAACCGTTCTTCCGCAGCAAGCCCGGTGACACGGTGTCGTTCGACAAGCAGGTAGAACTCTTGTGCGACTGGATTGGGCAGAGAGTCTAGACCTAGGCCGCCCAGGAGGGCCATTTCATTTTCGACATTGATGTCAAGATTGACATACCACGGACTGCCACGACTTCTCGGAACTCGAGCGAGATCTTGGGGCGACGCATGCGTCGCCCCTACCGGGCTTGACGTTATGACGTCATAACGCTATAATGTCAACATGCCTACGCAGAAGCGTGCGACCGTCTATTTCGACCCCGCCCTCCACCGAGCCCTGCGGTTCAAGGCCGCCGAGACCGAGCAGTCCATATCGGACCTGGTAAACGAGGCCGTGCGGATGAGCCTCTTCGAGGATGCCGAGGACCTGGCTGCTTTCGATGAGCGGGCCGGCGAGCCGGTCTTACTCTTCGAGGACGTGCTGAAGGATCTCCAACGGCGTGGCAAACTATAGGGTCCTCATCAAACGGTCGGCTGCAAAGGAACTCGAAGCGCTGCCGGCCAAGGACCGTCGGCGAGTAGCCACCCGAATCCAACAACTGGGCTCCGACCCACGACCTCCCGGGTGCGAAAAACTTTCCGGCCAGGATCGGTATCGGATCCGTCAGGGCAACTACCGGATCATCTACTCGATCGCAGACGCGGTGCTCACCATAGTTGTCGTCAAGGTCGGACATCGGCGCGATGTCTATCGAAAGCGCTGATCGCTCTGATCGTCATCACCGCCGGCGGCGGCCTCCGACGCCCCGGCCGTATGGGCGACGCATGCGTCGCCCCTACCATTCCCTCCACCATCGCCTAGCGCCGGCCACCTCAACACAACGGCCGTAGGGGCGACGCATGCGTCGCCCGTACCAATCCCTCCACCATCGCCTAGCCGCCGGCCACGTCATCACAACAGCCGTAGGGGCGACGCATGCGTCGCCCATACCATTCCCTCCACCATCGCCTAGCCGCCGGCCACGTCATCACAACGGCCGTAGGGGCGACGCATGCGTCGCCCGTACGATCTCTACGATTCGGCCCACCCTGCTACCACGCGGGCCATGGCTGCTTGACCCGTCCTTGACGCCCTCTTCACACCCTGATTCAGCCAGCATTCCGCTGGCGCGTCTCGCGAGGAGGTTCCATGTCCCGCATTCTCGTGGTTCTGCTAATCATCACGTTGGCAGCCTCCAGCGCAGAAGCCCAACGGCCCAACACTCGCGAGGGCTTCTGGATCTCCTTCGGCTTCGGCGCCGGTTCGGCCAAGTTGGGCGGGGACGTCGACCTCGACCGGGAGACCGCCCTCTCCGGCTACCTCCGCATGGGCGGCACCATCTCGCCCAACTTCCTGATCGGCGGCGAATCCAACGGCTGGGTCAAGACCGAACCGAGCGACAGGACCATCGGCTTCCTCGGCCCGGTGGCCATGTTCTATCCGTCCTCCACCGGCAGCTTCTACCTCAAGGGCGGGCTCGGCTTGGTCTCGGTGGATTACCGGGGGGTTGGCAGTGGCTTTGGAGCCAGCGTCGGTCTGGGCAACGAGTTTCGCGTGGGCAAGAACTTCTCGCTCAACGTGTTCCTCAACGCGATTCAGGGGTTCGGCTTCGACACCAGTTTCGGCAATCACGTGAAACCCAACTTGGTGCAACTCGGGTTGGGCGTGACTTGGCACTAGGGCAAAGGCTGGAGGTGCGGAACACGCCCCGCCGGCACCTGCCCTCGCTGCCCCGCCGCCCCGCCACGCTCGTACATATGGGCGACGCATGCGTCGCCCCTACGCTACCCACTAGCCACGCCCTACGTCCTACGTCCTGTCCCACGTCCTACGTCCTACGTCCTACGTCCTACGTCCTGTCCCACGCCCTACGCCCTACGCCCTACGCCCTTTTCTCGGTCGGAATCATCTCGAACCCGGCATCTTGGAAATGCCGATCGTATGCCAACGCCCGGGTGATCCCCTCGGTCCGCATCACCTCGAAGCCGACTGCGTCGGCCAAGCTGAGTGGCTTGTCGGCGAAGGGCCGGATCCACTGCCGCATCGCGCCCGCTTCGAGCGACCGAGTGACGAATCGAACCTCGTGCGCCGGGTCGCGATAGAGGCTCTCCAGAAACGCCAAGCCGGTGGCCGCGTCGTGCCGTCTGGTCAGCAGAATGTGTATCTCGGCCACGACCAGGTTGGTGGTGACCAGCCGGGCCGCATCGTGCACCAGGGACTCATAGGCCTGGCGCGCCGCTTCATGACCCTCTTCTCGGGGGCTCAGAGCGGCCAACCATCCCGACGTGTCGAGGTAGACCGCCTCCCTCACCCGGCGGAGCCGCCATGACGGTCGCGGTAGACCTCGACCAGCCGATCGTCGAGCGCCCGGTCGGGCCGGCACTCGTCATCGGCCTCGGTGAGGGAATCGGCGAACGCCAACATCGGACTGTTATCGGCCCCCATCTCCGCGGCGTAGGCCCGCAACCCCCGGCGCAACACCTCCGCCCGCGACAGGTCCTCCTCCTCGGCCATGCGGTCGAGGAGCTGGCGCTCGTCGTGATCGAGGTAGACCTGCAGCGGCTCACGAACTTTGCGTGGCAAGATGATGACCTTGGTAGATTACATTAACTAAATTAATGTAACTAACATTGGTTCGCAACAGCCGAGAACAGCCACCTCCTACGCCCCATCGTACGGGCGACGCATGCGTCGCCCCTACAATTCGATCCACCGTGGCCCGGACCCACCGCCCCGCTGCCCTGCTGCCCCTCTGCCCCGCTAGCCATTGCCTGGCTGTGGGCTACATTGGCTCTTCACCACGTGCGAGGCGATAGCCGGCGGATGGAAGAGTTCATCAATCAGGTCAGGCGCGCGATGCCTGAGCGGTACGTGGTCGAGCGAGAGTGGGGCGCCGGCGGGGCCGCCATCGTGTACCTGGCCGAGGATGTCAAGCACGGGCGCAAGGTGGCCGTCAAGGTACTGCGGCCCGAGGTCTCCTCGGCCATAGGGTCCGAGCGGTTCCAGCGCGAGATCGAGGTGGCGGCCCGGCTGCAGCATCCCAACATCGTTCCGGTGTACGATTCGGGTGAGGCCGAGGGCCTCATGTGTTTTACCATGCCCTTCATCGACGGGCAGACCCTTCAGGACAGACTCTCGGAGGTGAAGCAACTCTCGCTCGATGAAGTGGTCGACATCACCCGCGACGTCACCAGCGCCCTCGACTACGCCCACTCCCAGGGTGTCGTTCATCGGGACATCAAGCCGGCCAATATTCTCTTGTCCGGGGGGCGCGCGTTGGTGGCCGATTTTGGTATCGCCTGGGCCGGTGAAGCCGATAGCGCGCGGTTGACCGGTTCGGGTCGCATCGTCGGTACACCGTTCTATGTCAGCCCCGAACAGGCCACAGGCGACGAAGTCATCGATTCGCGGAGCGACATCTACAGCTTCAGTTGCCTGTTGTACGAATTGTTGGCTGGTGAGCCGCCCTATAAGGGCCCCACCGTGCGATCGATCATCATGCAGCACATCACCGGTGACATCCCGGACGTATCGGTCCTCCGGTCGGGTGTTCCCCCGCATGTCGCTGCCGCTCTGGCCAAAGCCATGGCGAAGGACGCGGCGGATCGATTCGACTCGGCTACGGAATTCGCCCAGGCCATCATCACGCCGCTGACGATCCGAGTGACGAGCCTGGAGACGGTCGCAGCAGCTGCGATCTCGGACCAGTCTGTCGCCGTGCTGCCGTTCACCAACATGAGCGCCGATCCGGAGAACGAGTACTTCAGCGATGGGATGACCGAGGAAATCATCAACGCCCTGGCTCACGTGCCCGACTTGCAGGTCGCCGCCCGGACGTCGTCCTTCGCCTTCAAGGGAACCAGTTCGGATATCAAGGAAATCGGCCGAAAGCTGAACGTCGCTACGGTGCTCGAGGGAAGCGTGCGCAAGGCGGGGAATACGCTCCGCATCACGGCACAGTTGGTGAAAGTAGCCGACGGCTATCACCTCTGGTCGGAGCGGTATGATCGTGAGATGGGGGACGTATTCGCCATACAGGATGAAATCGCCCGTTCCATCGCCGACGTCCTCAAGGCAAAACTGGCGGACACGTATGCCGCCACGGTTCAGAAGTCGGGCACCGCCAACCTGGAAGCGTACACGCTCTATCTGAAAGGCCGCTATTGTTGGAATCGGTGAACGGCCAAGCAGTTGGAGGCGGGCATCGAGTTTTTCGAGCAAGCGATCGCGGTGGACGAATCATACGCGCTGGCATACGCCGGGCTGGCTGATTCCTACAGCCTGCTCGGTTTCTATCGGCACCTGCCATCTCCAGAGGCGCTCGAAAAGGTCTGCTGGGCCGCGGAGAGGGCCATCGACATCGATGGTTCCCTGGCCGAAGCGTACAACGCGCTCGCCTACGCTGAGTTCATTCTTGCGTGGGATTGGGCCGGCGCAGAACGCCACTTCAAAAAAGCGCTCGAACTGAACCCGTTGTATCCCACCGCGCTCCATTGGTATGCGGAACTGTTGCTGGCGTTGGGTCGCTTCGACGAAGCGCGGGAGCACATGGACCGGGGTCACGCCCTCGACCCGATGTCGCTCAGCATCGGCACGGGCGTCGGCTGGGTGTCCTATTTCATGGGGCAGTAGATCGGAAGAGCGTCGTGTAGGGAAAGAGTGTAGATCTCGGTGGTCGCCGTATCCTTAAAAAAAAAAGAACAAAAAAAAAAAAACAACTCAACACGATCTGTGCAGAGTCGTAGTGCATAGCGACCTACCAAC
>CAJVYZ010000016.1 GCA_913009915.1 uncultured Gemmatimonadota bacterium
TTTTTTTTTCAAGCAGAAGACGGCATACGAGATATATCAGTGTGACTGGAGTTCAGACGTGTGCTCTTCCGATCTGGGAACGGCACCGAGAAGGACCACGAGGAAAATCATCCGGACCATCATTCCTCCGTTACCAGTTGCAGAGTGACGTCACCCACCTCCACGCTCTGGAAACCACGGTGGGGGTGCAGCACCACCTTGGTGCGTCGTTCCGTGCCAGGGAGGCGAGCGGAAACCAATCCTTCGATCGTCGTCGCGTCGACGAACTTGAGGCTGACGCGCACGCTGCCGAAGCTGTGATGGATCGACCGCAGCAGGTTGCAAGCCGCCTGGGTGATTCCCCTCGTCACCAACCCCATCGGCACTTGATCCGTCCATTCCATGCCTCGGCGGTAGGCCAACGGCATCCGTGGCAACGCCAGAAACATGGCTTGAAGCACGGGGTCGGTGTCTTTGAGGCGATAGAAAAAGAAGGTGTCCTCGAAAGTGCCGAAGTACAGGTGGGCCTTGCCGGAATCCAGATAGAATGTTCCGTCGGGCGCCATTCGCACCGTCAGGGTCACGCGGTCGACCGACCCTTTTCCTCTGGAGACGTCGTAGGTGAACGTCTCATCGAGAACGAACCCCATACGTGCCTCCAGGCCCTTGTCGGGGAACAATGGCTCCACCAGGCGGCCCTCGGACGGCACGTCGTTGGCGTGAAACTCCTGGTCCATCCGGTAGCTCACGAAGCTGAACGGAACCGTAGCGCCGCCGATGTCGTCAGTGAGCTGGACCTGGACATGCAAGTGCGGTTGCGGTGAGTATCCCGAATTACCGCACAGCCCGAGCTTGGCGCCCCGTTCGACCCATTGGCCCGGCTCGACCACGATGGAATGTTCGGCGAAGTGGGACAGCTCCACGAAGAATCCTCGGTCATCGTAGATCAGCACCAGGTTGCCCCAATTGCGCTCACGATCGGTGGCACCAATGGGGTTGTCGGGCACGTCGGCGACGACTCGGACCACACGTCCGCGAACCGGTGACAGCACCGGCTTGCCGAAGGCGTAGTAGTCGCCAAGGCTGGCACCCTCTTCGGCGTGGGTCTCTCCCGCGTCGTCGGTGATGACGAAATCGTAGGCATAGCGCCACGGCCCCTGATGGGTCCATTGGCCATCAAACCCCTGCCACACGGACCAGCGTCCCGAAAACGGGAGGGCCAACGTGTTGAGGGAGCCTGGATATCGTTGCTTGTTGGCGACGTATTCGTCGAGAATCTGTTCCGGTGTGCCCGCCGGGCCCTGTGCTACCATGGGGAACTCCACCAGCCCCAGGACATAGAGAAAGGTGAGAGTCACCAGATTGAACGGCAGCGCGAACACCGGGACGCTGTACAAGGCCCAGAAGGCTTCGGCAGAGCTGACCAGCATCGTGGAGGCGACGACTGCCACCAGGGCCATGGCGTAGCTCTTCATCGAGGGAACCAGGAACACCCCGCCGAGCGCCATGGCGATGAGGATGAAGTTGAAGGAGTTGAAGTCGGCGAACGCCTGAGGATAGCTGCCACCCATCCAGGCCAACGTCAGGGTGCCCGTGTAGTACCCGGCCACCGCCAGCCCGAAGGCGATACGAGAGGCCAGGAAGAGGGCAGCGGCAAAGATGATCCCCGCCGCCACGTATGGCATGAAGAAAATCGCCCCCAGCGACTGGAAGAATCCGCCGATCCACGCCGGCACCTGCGCCTCCCAGGCCGCGAGCGGATGCGGGTATAGGCCGGTGACGTACAGGTTGGTGTAGGTGGACGCCGCCAGATAAGCGGTGGAACTCACCAACACGAACGGCAGGCTCAGAATGGGCAACTTCAGGTAGTACGAGAAGATGCTGTACAGCATGTGGGTCAGCACGAAGGCCGATACGCCAGCCACGACCGCGAAGAACACGGTGAGCGGCGTCAACTCGAACAGGTAGCCGATCGACAGGCCTACCAGAAGGGGGTTGTAGGTGTAGAATCCCGAGTCTAGGAAGGTCCGGTCCATCTGGAGGAAGCGGGCGAATACATGGGCCGCCACCACGGCCACGAACCCGGCGCCGGCTACGTTCGGGCTGAGAAGGGTTACCCCAAGGACGACGGTACCGAGCTGCCATCCTCGTAAGAAAAACACCTCACTGTAGCTGTTCAGCAGCGCGCAGAGGTTCTTTGCCAGATGGGACTTCATACGCTCCCATCCGTCGGGAGGCGCAGCCGCTCAGGTAGTCGCTCCTGGCGCTCCACGTCCTCGAGCGTTTCCGCCTCTCGAATCACCTCCACCGACCCGTCCTGGCCGATGAGCACCACGTTGGGCCGGTACTCGATGAACTGCAGCCACTGCGGCACGTTGTAGGCGCCGACCGGCGAGAAGATCATCCGCGTGCCGCGCCGAAGCGGCGGCAATAGCGTACCTTCGTCGATGACGGCGAGTGTCAGGCACAGCGGGCCATTGATCATGGCCGGCTCGTTCACCCCCTGCACTTCCCGATCAAGCTCGATGTTGAACTTGTACCAGAACGAGGTAAACAGAATGTTGAGACCGGCATCGATCACGTAGGCCTTCCGGCCATCCGGCAAGCGCTTGGCGGCAAATACCGTGGCGATCAAGAAGCCTGCGTGATCGACCACCGCGCGACCGGTTTCGAGAATGAGCTTGGGGAAGTCCCCCGGCCGCAAACTGGCGTAGAGTGCATCGGTAATCTTTTCTGCGTAGGCCTCGATGGGCTGAACCGCCACATCCGGAGGCAGGTAAGTCCCCTTGAGCTTGCTCTGTGATGGAAAGCCGCCACCCAGATCGAGGTACTCGGTGGTATAGCCAAAGCGCTCCTCCACCTCGTAGCCAAACTGGACCATCTTGCTGACCGCCACAGCGTACGCGTCAGGCTCCAGGATGAACGTCCCGATGTGGGCATGGAGGCCACGCAGGATCAACTTCCCGCCCGCATGTATTCGCTTGACGGCATCCATGGCCTGCCCCGAATCGAGATTCAGACCAAAGCGGGTCCACTGCGGAAATATTCCCGTGTCCATGTTGAGCCGCAGGCCCACGGATATGGTCGTCCCCAGCTCGTCGGCAACTTCCTCGAGATCATAGATCTCGTCCAGGTGATCGATATGGATCTGGGCGCCCTCGCGCACCGCCTTCTCGAGTATGGAACGCCGCTTGTACGGCCCATTGAAAATGATGCTGTGGCCAGGCACGCCCAGCTTCCTGGCCTTGTCGTACTCAAACTCGGACACGACTTCCGCCAGGGCGCCTTCCTGATACAGGATGGCACAGATCGCCTGGAGATAGTTCGTCTTGTAGGACCAAGCCGACACCACGTTGGGGTAGCGGTTGGAGAAGGCTCGATGAATCCGTTGATACTGGGTACGCAGCTCCTTCTCCGAAAACACGAACAGGGGTGAGCCGTACCGTTCGACCAGCGTGTCGATGGCTACACCATCGATGTCCGCGCGGACTTTCCGGGAGTAAAGCGGACTGCTCCCGAACTTATTCAGGTAACCCGTCTCCAGCTTTATGATCGACGGTTTTTCGTAGAGCTCTCTCATGGCGCAGCCTGGGCGTGGGAAACTGGCGACCCCGGCGATTCGCCGGCAGTGATCATTCGTTGGAACGGCTCCATGTCGCTGATCAGTTCGTAGGTGTACCGGATGAACAGCTTCCCTGTGGCATAGTCGCTGGCGGTGTCTTCGGCCTTCCCCAGGGCCTTGCGAACCATCCGGGCAGGGAGATTGATGCCGACCCCGGTCGCGAAGTACGACCATGCCGGAAAGCGGGGATTGATCTCGATCAGATACAGATCCTCCCCATCGGCCATGCACTCCAGCTCGAACGGGCCCTTCCAACGGTAGGTGCGGATGAACGCTTCCGTGGCTGCGGTCATCGCATCGTTCTTGATGGTTACTCCTGTCCAGATCTTCCCCAACTCGGTAATCCACATCTTCTTGAGGCCGACGTGGCCCAGGCTTCGGCCTTCACCATCGCCCACCGCCACGACGTTGAGTTCCTCACCCTTCACCACCGCCTGCACGATGACCGGATAGCCCCACTCGGCCACGATCTTGTGGTAGTAGGCCCTGGCCTCCTGGCTGGTGTCCGCTCGCAGCGCTTTGTAGAACGCGCCCTTTACCATGACCGGCAGCCCAATGCGGTCCACCGCCTGCTCCAGGCTTTCCGCCGAGTTCACCACTTCCGTTTCGGGGAGCTGCAGCCCAATGGCTTCCGCCAACTCGGCAAGCCGGTCCTTGCCCCGCAACCGGTACTGCTCCGTGGTGGGCACGAACGTCTGGATGCCATGCGCCGCCAACTCGTCCTGGTAGCGCATGTAGAACGGCATCTCGGTATCCAGCGTGGGAATGATGAACGCCAGACCCGTCTGTTCCTTGATATAGAGGAGGCGCTCCAGATAGGCCTCGTGGCTGGCCGACGGATACGGCACCATGAAGGCCCGGTCCACCAGCCAGTCCATGTAGATCCCGGGTTCCATGGCGTCGTAGGCCAAGCCGATGAGGGTGACGTCCAGATCCTCGGCTTCCTTGAGGCTCCGGCCTACACCTATCCCGGGGCCCGGATTGTCGACGGCGTTGATGCCGGACACGGCGATGGTCAGCGCGGTCGTCATGTCAATCGGAAGATTCGAAGACGGTCGTTGAAATCGAGAAGATCGCGTTGCACCTCCGCCGGGGTCACCTCGAACCTGTCGATGAGATCTTCCACGATGTCTTCGGTTGCCCTGCCAACCATCATCCCCTCAAGAATGACCAGCCCCGTCCCGTTCACCGTGAAGCTCTCACCGGTGGTCGGGTCGAAGACGAAGCCGTCCTGGTTGATGGCGAGACGTTGTAGATGACTCATGTGACACCCGGGTTGTCTGGTGGCCGAACCGGCGACTCGAATCTTCCTTCTGCCCGTGACCCAAGCCGCCTCTATATCATAACTTCACAACTATGAAGGAATTGTTAAGTTAGCTGTAACGGGCTCAATCATCTGGCGACCCGGCGGCGACGACTGTATTTTTCTATCCCTTCGGAAGTTCAATCAGGAGTTAGAGTTATGCAGTTTATTGCACCCTTGGCGCGACCCTTCACAGCCGCCTTCTTGGGAGCGATACTGCTGGCCGGTTGTAACGAGACCACCGATCCCAACGGCTCCAACGGGGCTGGTACGGGTGGTGGCGGCACCGGGGGCGGCGGTGCGGGACCAGCGACCGCCATGTTCCGGGTGTTGCTGACCGACGCCCCGTCGGACCAGCTCGACAGCGCGGTCATCTACATCTCCCAGGTGTATCTCCAGGGCGACAGCGGGCGTACCGTCGTCAGCGACAGCGCCATGTCGTTCGACCTGCTGGTTCTGGCAAACGGCGTGACCGCCGAGCTGGCCGACAGCGTCATTCCCACCGGCGAGTACCACCAGCTCCGTTTGATCGTGGATTCGGCGCGAGCGGTCTTGAAAGCTCCACTGACATTCAGGGACGGCAGCACCACCGCCAGCATGAAGGTGCCCAGCGGCAGTACCTCGGGCCTCAAGGTCAAGTTCGGCGGCCCCATCGTGGTGGACTCCGGTGAGGTCGTTGTGGTGATCGACTTCGACGTCTCCCGCAGTTTCGTGTTTCAGGGTCCGCCTTCGGCGCCGAAGAGCGTGTCACTCAAGCCGGTCATCAACGGCACCTATCGGAACGTCGCCGGCTCGATCAGCGGCACGGTGACACCGGCCGCCGCCAGGGCCCAGTTGTTCGCCATCCGCAACGGGAACGACACGGCGCGGACCGCCTTCGCCGACACCCTGACCGGCGCCTATACGCTGCAGTTTATGCCCCCCGGCACCTGGACCGTGGCGGCCACCAGTGCGGTCGGCTATGGCAATGCCCAAGTGGACAACGTGATGGTCGGCGAGTCACAGGCTGTTACCGGTGTCGACATCGCCTTGGCACCGAACGGATCCATCAGCGGTACGGTCACGCCGGATACTAGTGGACTGTAACATTTAAGCGTTTAGTATTATATTGGTTGTCATGAATACTCAACCAATCGAACTGACCAAAAGAGAACGCTTGGAGTTGGGACGCAGGTTGAGGAGTCGCCGTGGCCGCGCCGATGAATCCAGAATTGCGCGGGTGCTCTTGCTCCTCGCCGATGGCGCTACATACCAGGAAGTGGCCGACAAGGCTGGTTGTTCGGCACCGTATATTAGCAAGTGGAAGAAGCGGTTCGTCGAAGATGGCATGGCTGGACTCTACAGCCGCCACGCAGGACGCAAGGTGAAGGTTCTGACAGCGAGGATGGAAGCCCGGATATTGAACTGGACGCGCAAGAAACCTACTGATGGTTCGACTCACTGGAGCACGAGACGGTTGGCCAAGAAGCTTGGCGTTCATCATATGATGGTGGCCAGGGTGTGGAAGAAACATGGGCTTCAACCTCACCGGATCGAACGCTACAAGGCTTCCAATGATCCCGATTTTGAGAAGAAAGCTGCGGATGTTATCGGACTGTACCTGAAACCACCGCAGCACGCGGTCGTCTTTTCTGTCGACGAGAAAACGGCCATCCAGGCTCTGGACCGCAAAGACCCTGTATTGCCGTTATCGCCGGGACGTGCCGAGCGGCACGGTTTTGAATACGTTCGCCATGGCACGCTGTCGCTTTTTGCCGCCCTGGATACTAGAACGGGGACGGTGCACGGTAAGACCACAGCACGCCATACGAGTCAGGAGTTTGTCGCTTTCGTAACCGACCTGGTGTGCAAGTTTCCCGAAGATAAGCAGATTCACATCATCCTTGACAATCTTTCGGCTCACAAGACTGCTCGGGTCAATGAATTTCTGGCCACCCATCCCAACGTCCATTTCCACTTCACACCTACCTACTCATCATGGCTTAACCAGATCGAACTGTGGTTTTCTAAGATCGAACGCGACCTGATTCATCGCGGCGTTTTCACCTCGGTAAGAAACCTCTCCCGTAGCATCATGCACTACATCGGCAAACACAACGAGAACCCCAAGCCCATGAAATGGAAGTACGACAATCCATCTAACCGCATCAAGACCGCTTAACAATCAAATGTTACAGTCCACTAGTGGCTAATCCGATCAACCGCTATTCAATCGGTAGCGCCACGCCGGGTCTACAGAAGACTGGCGACGGCTCGATCACCATCTACTTCCAGGCCGAGTCTCCCGGTGCGGACAAAGAGAGCAACTGGCTCCCGGCACCAGAAGGGCCGTTCTGGCTGGTGCTCCGCACCTATGGGCCGGGCGAGTCCATTTTGGACAAGACATGGAAGCTGCCACCCGTGAAGCAGGTGCCGTAGCGCTGTCAAGACACACCAGAGACGCCCTCGGCTCCGAGACATGACCGAAAGGATGACACCAATGCGCGACGTGAGTTATCTGACCCTGGCGATGTTGCTCGTCACCGTGCCGGCCATCGCACAAGAGCCTGCCGGAGAACCCGGCCGCAGTACCGGCACCAAGAATCCGCTGAACAACGTCTACTTTGGCGAACAGCACCTGCACACCCAACAATCCGCGGACGCCTTCTCTTTCGGCACCCGCAACACGCCGGACGACGCCTATAATTACTGCAAGGGCCAGGCGGTGCTGAAGAATACCAGCGGCGAAATGGTGCAGAGGATTACGCCCTACGACTGGTGCGCAGTCACCGACCATGCGGTGTTCTTCGGCATGCTGCCGTTGTTGACCCAAAAAGATAATCCCCTGAAGGACACGCCGATCGGCAAGGCTATCCTGTCCGGCAACAAGGAGCAGGGCGAAGCGGCATTCAACGAGATTATCTCCTCGGTCGCCGCAGGCAAGCCGATCCCCTACCTGATGGATCCACAGATCATGCGCACGGTCTGGCAGCAGCAGAAGGCGTTTGCCAACAAACACAACGATCCCGGCACGTTCACTACGCTGATCGCGTTCGAATGGACTTCAGTGCCGTATTTCCAGAATCTTCATCACAACGTGTTCTTCAGGGACGACGAAGGACCGGACGTGGTCTTCTCATCGCTGGAGTCGATCAGGCGCGAGGATCTGTGGACCTACCAGGAGGTACAGCGTTCACAGGGACACGACAATTTCTCCATTCCGCACAATTCCAACCTCTCCAACAGCTTGATGTTCGCGCCGAGGACGACCTACGGCAGCCCTATCGACAAGCAGTGGGCCCAACGCAGCCAGCTCAATTCGGTGGCGGTCGAGATCACCCAGACCAAGGGCAGCTCGGAGACGCATCCGGCGCTGTCCCCTAATGACGAGTTCGCGGGGTTCGAGACCGACTACAAGCATCTCATCGGAACCTCGGGCACCGTCGTCGGCAAGATCGACCACAGCTACCTGCGCCGGGCGCTCACCGACGGCGTAGGTTTCAAGGAAATGATCGACGTCAATCCATGGAAATTCGGCGTCGTCGCGGGCGCAGACTCCCATACGGGCTTTTCAGTCAACGAGGAAAACAACTACACCGGCAGCAGCGGCGGTCTGGACGATACCGCGGAACTCCGCCTCAACAACGTCATGATGGTTTCGGGAGAGCCGGGACTGAAGTGGTCCACATCCGGCACCACCGCTGTCTGGGCACCGGAAAACACCCGCGAGGCGATATTCGACGGCATCAGGCGCAAGGAGACGTATGGCACGTCCGGTACCTTGATCCGCCTGCGCTTCTTCGGCGGTTGGGACTATACGGATGCTCTGGTAAATGATCCGGATTTTGTCGAGAAGGCCTATGCCGGTGGCGTTCCCATGGGCGGTGACATGCCGGCCCATCCCGAAAGTGACCTCGCCAAGGTGCCGACCTTCGCGGTCTGGGCGCTCAAGGACCCCAAGAGTGGCAACCTCGACCGGATACAGATCGTCAAGGGTTGGTACGACAACGGCTACGCCCGTGAAATGGTCTATGACGTCGCCTGGTCTGACGGACGCAAGGCCGATCCCGAAACGGGGAAGGTGCCGCCCGTCGGCAACAGCGTCGACATCAAGACGGCAACCTATCGTAACAGCATAGGTGATACGCAGCTTTCAACCGTCTGGAAAGACCCGGACTTCGACCCGACCCAGCACGCGGTATACTACGCCCGCGTGATCGAGATCCCAACACCGCGTTGGACCACGTATGATGCGGCGAAGTTGGGCGTTGACCCGCCCGAGAGTGTTCCCGCCACCATCCAGGAGCGCGCCTGGTCGTCGCCCATCTGGTATACACCGGATGCGAAACTGGTGACCAAGCAGCCGTTCTATCCGGGGCTGCGACAGCTTCTGCCTTGAGAGTGCCTATCGACTGGCGTCTGGAAGTAGAGGAATCGAATGTGACCTGGGGCGGTGAGCTGGGAGTTCTCCCAGCCCTGGGGGCAGGTAGCCGCAGCTGGGAGCGAGGAGTCAGGTCGAGGCGTACCACATCACAACTCAAGAATCACACCTGATCCCCTACCGCCCTACCTTCTCCTCCAGCCTCACGATCCGCTCCAACAGGTCCAGCACCAGTCCCATAGCGGCATACCCAACCTCCAGGTCCACGTGCAGCCGCATGATGGTATGCACCCGGCTCACCACCTCGGTTGGGAAGCGCAACTCCGGAGTCGATTCAACCGGCTCGAGCAGTTCATAGTCTAGCAGTTGTCGCACGGTCTTGAGCGACACCCCGGAACAGTAGGACAGCTCAGTGATGGTGACGGTGCGTTCGTGTGTGATGGTCATGGCTCCGTTCCTCAGGCTGCGCGCGGATCGAAGCTCGAAGCCTCGGCCAGTTGCTCGAACAGTTCATGTTCCTTGCCCGTCGCTTCCTTGGGCACGACGATCTTGACCTCGGCCAGCAGGTCGCCGGCCTTCTTCTTGCCTCGGCCCGGCATGCCCTTGCCCTTGAGCTGGAGTTGCGTGCCGCTCTGGCTACCAGGCTTGATGGTCAGCATGGCCGTCTTCCCGTCAATGAGCGTTAACGGCACCTTGGCGCCCAGCGCCGCCTCCCACGGGGAGACCGCCAGGGTGGCCTTGAGGTTCCTGCCGTCGACTTTGAACCTTGGGTCTGGCGCCAGACGTACCCGGAGAAAGAGGTTGCCGTTGGGCGCCCCGTCGGTGCCGGGGCCGCCCTGACCCGACAGCTTGATACGCATGCCGTCGGTGGTACCGGCGGGTATCGACACGTCCAGCGTCTTCCGGTGGCGATGGACCTGGCCCTGGGGATCGACCTCGACGGCGTTCATGCTGATCCGCCGTTTGGCGCCGTGGAACGCGTCCTGGAGGGATACGTCGATCTCCGCCTCGTGGTCCGTTCCCCGCATCGGCGGCGCCTGGTAGTGCTGGTACGAGGGTCCGCCCCGGCCTCCGAACATCTGCTCGAAGAAGTCGCTGAAGTCGCCGGTGGTCTGGTACTGGTAGTCACCGCTGTAGGGCTGCTCATAGCCTGGTGGCGGCCGGTATTCCTGCCCCGGTTGCCAGCCCTGGCCCAGCGCGTCGTATTGTTCCCGCTTTTCCTGGTCGCTGAGGACCTCGTACGCTTCGCCGATTTCCTTGAACTTGTCCTCGGCGCCGGCGTCCTTGTTGACGTCCGGATGGTACTTGCGGGCCAGCTTGCGGTAGGCCTTCTTGATGGCCTTGTCGTCGGCCGAGCGCTCGACGCCGAGCAGGTCGTAGTAGTCTTTGTAGGTGGCTGGCACGATACGATCCCAGTGGTGCGGTTTGAGGTAGGTGGCGGCGGCCTTGGCCGGCCACCGGGCATGCTAACCCAAGGCAGGGCTTCTGGCTAGGCGCCTGTAGACAAGGACTCCTGGCCATGTTACCCTACCGCGACGCCACCCAAAACGGGCACTGACGTAGTCGGACAACCCTCGAATCAGGTCGGAATTGGATGCTGCTTCCCGCCGCGCGCGTATCACTGGGTCTCGGGCTTCTGGCCCTTTGCTCGGTGGCCCCGGTCCGGGGACAGGAGCAAGGCCCGGAGCAGTTTGTACAACCGCATCAGGTGTTCGATACCGCCCAGACCGACGTGCTGATCCTTCGGAACGGCGACTCGATGACCGGCGAGTTCAAGAACCTGCAGCGGGGCATGGTCACGTTCAAGACGGACGCCATGTCCACCCTATCCGTCAAGTGGCCTCGGGTCATAACCGCCTGGACCGACAAGCAGTTCGAAATCCGTCTCCAGGATGGCCGTATCTTCGTCGGATCCATGGCCGGTACCGATTCGGGACAGGTCCTCCTTCAGACCGCGAGTGACACCGTGTCCGTCCGTACGGAAACGGTGGTGTCGATGGTGCGGCTCAAGCGGACCTTCTTACAGCGGCTGGACGGCAACCTGAATCTCGGGCTCAACTTCACCCAACAGAACGCCAAAGTCGACATCACTTTCTCTGGGGAGGTGCGCTACAACATCCCGCTCAATCACTTCGTGCTGAATTTCAATGGCACCTTCAGCCGGCAGGATTCGGTGTCCAACATCACCCGCAGAAACCTGACCTTCTTCTATGCCCGCGAGGTGACCAAGAGAACGGGCTGGTTCTGGGCGGTGACGGCGGACAACCAGGCGAACTCCCAGTTGGGTTTGCAGAACGCGGTGTCGGTCGGGACGGGGCCCGGCCTGTTCATCATCCAGTCGAACGGGCTGGATCTGGTCACCTGGGTCTCACCCGCCGTCCGGCGGGAGGACTACGTGAACGAAGACCCGCGCACCACCATTCCGCTGGCGTTCGTGGGTGATTTCCAGCTGTTCAACTGGGCCGGGATGTCGACCGATCTGTCGAGCCGCCTGAGTGTGGCGCCGGTACTCAACAACTCGGGCCGGTGGCAGATCAACTTCACCGCCAACCTCAACCGCGAACTGCTGAACCAGCTATACCTGACGATCGGCGTGACCGAGATCTACGACAGCAAACCGCCGTCCAACACCAACAAGAACGACTTCAGTCTGACGCCCTCGCTGCCCCCGCTTATTTCACCCGCTCTTCGTTGAGCACCTCGATGCGCCGCACCTTCCAGATACCCTCCTCCGCCACCACGGCCACCCGGGCGTCGTAGCGGTTCTGGCGGAAGTGGCGGTGGCCGAAGTGGGTCACCGTGCCGCCGACGGTCCACACGGCCTCGGCGGAGAAGCCGCCGGAATCCTCGGGCTCGACCGACTCGACCTCGATGACCTCAACCGCTTCCACCCGGGCCTGGGCACCGCCTCGTTCCTCCATCGCCAGCACTCTGCGGTGCTCGAGGTAGACGTCGGTCAGTGTCTCGCCGGTCATGCTCAGGGCCAGGCGGTCGAAGGCCACGGATTCTTCACGAAACTCCAGTGCGCGATAGATGTTGGGGAGCACGCCGGCGAGGATGCGCTTGGCCTGGCTGGCGCTGGGCGCGGAGCGGACCGACCAGGGAACGGCTATCGCCAGGTTGCCGAACGGGCCGAGCAGCACGGCGACTACCAGCATCACCCGCGCGAGCGCCAGGGATAGTACTGGCCGGTGGCGACGCACCACACCGATGGCGAAGAACAGTGACGCGGCCAGTGGTAACAGCGACCAAAGGGGCACCGTGAGCCAGGTCGGCTCCACCGCGATGGTGGACACCGTGGGCACGGGATCTTCGATCAGTTCGTTGGCCCACCGGAGAACAGGTTGATCGGGCGTCAGCACTGTCGAACGCGACAATTCGGGGTCGGTCACGGTGGCGGGAATTCCGGTGACCACCTCGCCGAATCCCCAGGTGAGCGAGACATCCTGGGCCGTGGTGGCCGTCAGGTACATGGTGCTGACGCCGATCCATGCCGTCTCGATCGGTTCGGGAACCGGCGTCGCCCGCGGTAGCACTCCCTTGTTATCGAGGGTAATGAAATCGATCCGCTGAGTGACGGGTTCGCGAATCTCTCCATCGATGGTCAGGGAAGCGCGCGTTGCCACGAGTTCACCGACGCGCTCTTTGACGGCGCTTTGATCCTCGATGCTGATCTCCCGACCCGGACTGATGTCGACCAGCTGGGCAACGTCCGCCAGACGCACCAGTACCTCATGCCGGACGTCGAACGCTTCGACCGCGAGGAAACTCTGGATGGCGGCGTCGGGTGTGTTCGAGGCGACCCGGCGTGAGCCGGGGAGCGCCGTGCCACCAGACGCGGCCAGCATTCGCGGCAATTCCAATTGGCGCGCGGAATCCTTGGCCGAGGCGGCCGGGCCGCTGGTCAGGGCAGTGAGGGCGAGGGCGAAAGCCACACCGGCGGTGCCATAGGCCGCCGCCTTGGCGAACCGTGGATGGGCCAACCGGCGGGCGCCGAGGTGGCCGATGGC
>CAJVYZ010000017.1 GCA_913009915.1 uncultured Gemmatimonadota bacterium
TTCTCTGTTTTCTTTTTCATGATACGGCGACCACCGAGATCTACACTCTTTCCCTACACGCCGCTCTTCCGATCTGGTCCTGCTGATACGACAGCCCGACCTCCGGGGCCAGCGCCCGCTCGGCCGACTGGGACAGGTTCTGCGTCCAGTTCAGCGTGTAGATGCGGTTCTCACCCAGCGTCCCGGACACGTTGATCGGGTTTACCGGGTTGAAGCCGCGGGTTTGGTTCTGTCGGAAGATGGCGCTCGCCTTGAGCCGCGAGCCGGTGCCATAGGAATAGTTCAGGTTGCTGGTCAAACGCCAGTTCGAGTTGGTCGTTCCCGGCAGCCGTGAGCCACGGCAATCCTGCCCGTAGTTGCTGGCGATATCGGGATCGGCACTGCTCGAGAACGCGTCGCACTCACCGGTGTAGATGGCCCACTTCTGGACGTCGACGAAGCTGGTGTCCGATAGTGGGTTGCCCACATCCTGCGGCACCGCAATGGTCAAGTCCCGTCCCGCCTGGACGAAGACCGGGTCCTTCTCCCGGTCCTGGCCGAAACCGGCCGACTGCCGGCCCTCGAGGTCGCCACCGAGGAAGAACGTCAGGCCCGAGGTGATGGGACCGGAAATGCTGCCGGTGATCCGGTTGAGCCCGTTCGACGCGCTGGTGAAGTCGTTGCTCTCGTAACCCAGCGAGCCGGTCCAGCTACGCCCGCCGGAACGGGTCTGGACGGCGATGATGCCGGATTGGGCGTTGCCGAACTCGGCCGCAGTGCCACCGGTGGTGATCGACGCCTGCTCGAAGCTGTTGACCGCAACGGTGTTGACGGTGGGGCCAAAGCCGATGATGGCCCTGCCCGAGGTATTGCCCTGCCCGGTGATGTTGCGGCTGCCGGCCTGGGCCGGGACACCGTCGATGTACAGCGCCGCCTCGTCGGCCCGGCCGCCGCGGATGTACAGCGTGCCGCCGCCGGCACTCGCCACCACGCCCGGCTGCAGCGCCAGGACCGCGGTGACCCGGTCGACCGGGAGATTCCTGGTGAACTCGCCGTCTACCCGCTGCTTGGTGGTGACCTCGTCTCGAGGCACCAGCGGGTTGACCGCGGCCACCACGGTGATCTCTTCGACCTCGAAGGGCGTCGCCTCGAGGGTGATGTCCTGAGTGGCCGTCTGATTACTCAGGATCTTGAGCCCGTCGATCTGGGTCGCCTTGTAGCCGATGAAGCTGGCCTGAAGCGTGATCGTCCCGATGGGCACATTGTTCATGAAGTAGTAGCCGTCGGCATTCGTGGTGACGTTAAACGTCGACCCGACAATGAATACCTGGGCGTTGGCGATGGGTGCGCCCGCTTGGTCACGCACCGTGCCTTCGAGCTTACCACTCACATTCTGGGCCAAAGCCGTGCCGGCTCCCAGGCCTGAAATGAGCGCCGCGAGCACGATGGTACGTGCCGTGCGGGCGAAGGCGTTCACACAACCTTGTGTCATGAGTAACGTCCTCCTACAGGGTGAACACAGGATTCCTTCTCCAAACAAAAAGCGAATGTGACGCACACGCCTCCCTTCCGGCGGGGTGCCTGGTGACCACGATAAGGTCGGCATAGGGCAGCGCCTGGGGCAGGCCGTGCCGGTACCGGATGTCGCTCAGCCACCGCGACTTATGCCCCCTCTGCTGGCACAGAAGGCGACCGCATGATGGCAACTTCGTGGGGGCGCGAACGCACTTGGCTCCGCGCCCGAGTTGGGCCAGCGACTGCGTCGAAACTACCTGCTCAGAGAGCAGCTATTGGTGTCGATCTGATCTAGGAAACGTCGACCGCGGCCCGGCCGACAGCACCAATATGTGGTGACCCAGATCACCTGTCAAGCGAGCGAAACGGCCAGCCGACAACCGCCGTTTCCATCTTGTACGTGTGTCTCTCTCTGCAACTGCTATCGGGCCATTCAGTCCCACGGGAAGCAGGTCTCAGCCAGGGACGCGCCGCCCGACCCACTCCGAGCGGCAACCGGCTTGCCCGAAGCGGCAGCTATCATACTGCACGATCCCCATCTTGGCTAGGGGTGAATTCAATTGGGCAAGATCAGCCGCTGCTGAGGGCTCTCGGGTGTGACCACGGGGCCCTCAGGCCCCCAATACATGTTGATCTCGCTGCGGACGCCGAACTCACCCGGGAGGTAGATCCCCGGCTCGATCGAGAAGCCCACCCCCGGCATCAGCTCGCGCTCGTCGTGGGTTTCGTAATCGTCCAGATGGGGCCCCGATCCATGCAACTCACGGTCTATCGAATGGCCCGTCCGATGCACGAAATATTCCCCGTAGCCGGCCGCTTCGATCACCCCCCTGGCCGCCCGGTCACCCTCGAATCCAGCGACGGGCCTGCCCGCCGCTATCCCCTGCCGAATGACCTCGATTGCGGCGTCCCTGGCGGAGCGGACCGTGCGCCACACTTCCTCCACTCGCTCCGGCGGGCTGTCCCCGGCAAAGGCCATCCACGTCTGGTCGGCGAACACCGTATCACGGGTCCGGCCGCCCCACAGATCCAACAGCACCACATCACCGGGGCAAAGCCGGGCATCGCTCCCCACTCGCGGCTGGTAGTGGGGATTGGCCGCGTTGGCCCCGAAGGCCACGATCGGCAGCTCATTCAGCTCCAGCCCACCGGCCTCCATCGCCGCCACCACCCGGGACTGAACCGCCACTTCGCCCACGGCCAACCCGGGATCGGCCACTGTCTCGGCCAGCGCGCGCCGGGCCACGTCCGCGATCACTTCGGCGGCGAAGGTATGGTCCTCGATTTCACCGGCGCTCCAGGTGGCGGCAAAGCGCGTGACCAGAGGCGCCGAGGGGACCACGGTGGCCCCCAAACGGGTCAACAACTCGACCACCCCGGCCGGAATCCTGTCGAGGTAGGGCACGGCGTCGTCGGGAAATACCTCCATCGCCAGGGTGCGACCAGACACCAGCGGCCCCAGGGCGGCTTCGAGCTCCTGCCAGCGGGCATAGGGTACCATCCGGCCGGGAAATCCCTCCATCGGCTGGAGTTCGATCTTGTGCACCACCGCCACCGGCTCCCCCTCCCGGGGGATGAGGACGAACAAGCGCCGGGTCGCCATACCCTCCAACCCCAGGACCCGCGGGGTTACCGGATTGACGCCGTGAAAATCGAACAGCAACCAGCCGTCCACCGCCATCTCGCCCAGGGTGGACCGGACCGCATCCAGGTCCAATCCCCGCATGTCTGCCATGGCTGCCTCCTAATAAGGATCGTTGATGTCGACCGCTTCCGAGCGCCAGAGGCATACCTCACCGCCCCAGGCACGGCATTGCTCGTGCACCATGGCGCCCTCGAATCCAGCCAACGCCCGTAGCAGCTCGCTCATGGCGGCTCCGATGAACTCGCAGGATACCTCGTTGGCCGGCGATGCGGCCAATTCTGCCCGGGCGGACAGCCGGTCCACCGCCAGCCGGACCCCCAGGAGCTCCTCGGCGACCACGGCCGCCTTGCGGGATCCCAACCGGCGGCGCCAGCGCCGGGGGATGAAGAACAGCGCCAGGCGCCAGGATCGGGCCACCGACCGTGCTGCATAGCGGCCGGCGCGCCGGCCGGCATCGGCGTAGACCAGCCGAACATCGGGTCGCCGGTTGACCAGCTCGAATACCGCTCCCACTTCCGCCGGTTCTACCGCGGTCTTGTGGCGTGCCAACCCCCGGTACCGGTCAATCTGAGCCGATACCGTGGCATTGAGACCGAGGCGCTTGGCGATGATCTCGGTGCTCAATTCCTCTAAGCCGTCCTCCACGGGACGGTCGAGGTTGCGCATGGCCTCGAGCAGGCTGAGAGGCAGGATGGCTGACGTTCGCTCGGATGTCATCATGGTGTGGGGGCGGAACTTAGCCCCCTCGGCGGGGCCGGGGCCACCCCGGATGCCAGGCGCGGTGATGAAGGTTCCCCGGGCAGGTGGTGTCCTCCTTGGTAGGCCAACCAGTCGCCACCCTCTGCCAGCTGTCCCATGCCTATGCCACTAACAGAGACCGCCGATCAATCCACTCCGGAGTCTTTCGAGAGAGAGGCTCTCCCCCATCTCGACACCTGCTTCCGGGTCGCCTGCCGCTTGACCGGGGACCCCAGCAGGGCGGAGGACCTGGTTCAGGAAACCATGCTCAAGGCCTTCCGAGCCTGGCACCGCTTCAGACCCGGAACCAACGCCCGCGGCTGGTTGTTGACCATTCTGAGAAACAGTTTCATCAATCAGTACCGCAAGCAGAAACGAGAGCCGATCGGGGTCGACATCGATGCGGTGGATCCGATGGCCATCTACCGCAGGGTGGGGCAGACCGACCCCGAAGGTGAGTTCTTCGGCAAGCTGATCGACCGCAAGGTCTTGGACGCCATCGACAAGCTGGCAATCGAGTTCCGGGAAGTTCTGGTACTGAGCGACATCGAAGACCTCAGCTACGCCGAGATATCGAGTATGTTGGAGATACCGATCGGAACGGTGAAGTCCCGGTTGTTCCGGGCCCGCAGGCAACTGCAGGACCAACTCTACGACCATGCGGTGGCAATGGGCTACATATCCCCCCGGGAGCGCCAACTCCAATGACCAAAGTACCGTCGACGGTACTTGACTGCGACGAGGCCCTCGAGCTGTTGCACGAGTACCTGAAGCAACAGCTCACTCCGGAGCTTGCCGAGCGCGTGAGAGCTCACATCGAGATGTGCCGCCCATGTCTCTCCCACTCACGGTTCGAGGCCAGTTACCTAAGAATGCTCGAGCACAAGCTCAAGAGCATCACCTGCCCCCCCGAGAGTCGTGAGCGGATACTCACCGCCCTCCACGGTGAACTCCCTCTCAGCTGAACCGGTCGCCCTCTGGGCCGCCGCCCTCACCGCGAGCACCATCGCCGCGGTCGCCTGGCAACTCAAATCCCTGACCGCTCCCGGCGCCGTGGCGGCAGCCCTCGTCGGCCTGGCGCTGCTCTCGGGGACCGGGTGGGGTGGCGGCATCGTCCTGGGCACCTTCTTCATCACCAGCACCGCCGCTTCCCGCACCTTCCCCTGGGAGAAGCAGTCGCCCACCTTCGGGGACAGCCGCCGCACCGCCTGGCAAGTCGCGGCCAACGGAGGCGCCGCCGCAGTGGGTGGACTGATTGGCATGGCCCCTGCCGGTCTGGGCTGGTGGATCGTCACCGCCGCGCTCGCCGGGGCGGCAGCCGACACCTGGGCCACCGAGGTCGGCAAAGCGACCGGGGGGACACCTCGGGATCTGCTCACCGGTGAGCCGGTCCCGCCGGGAACCAGCGGCGGGGTCACCACGGCCGGTACCCTGGCCGGTGCCGGCGGCGCAACGGTGATCGGGCTGGTGGCGGGAGCGGTGACCGGGTGGCCCGCCTTGGCGGTGGCCGGAGTCGTCATCGGGTTCGGCTCCATGATGGCCGACTCGGTACTGGGCGCGGCCTGGCAGGTACGCTACGCCTGCCCAGCCTGCCGAGCGGAGTGCGAGGAACCTAGGCACCGATGTGGTGCCGCGGCTGAGTATCAACGGGGAATACCATGGCTCAACAACGACGCGGTGAACGCGGCCGCCACCACCATCGCCGCATCCGCTGGCGGGCTCTGGTGGTGGCTGGCGCGTGTGGCCTTTTGATCGCCGCCTGTGGCGGCGATCGAAAGGCTTCCCCAACCGGACCACTGGGAGACCCCGTAACGCCACCGGGCCAAGGGGGCGGGGGCGGGGGCGGGGGCGGCAGCCTCAGCCCACTGGTAGGGGAGTGGCTCAACACGCTCATCGTGGAACTGAACGGCGACTTCCAGCGGATAGAAACGACCTGGGTCTTCAGCAGCGATGGCAACTGTTCCCGGACGGTGGAGACGTTTTCGGTCCTGGAAGACCGGCTGCGCATCAGTCGGCGCAGCTGCACCTACCAGGCCGACACCCACCAGCTGGCCGTCCTTTACTCCGACGCCCAGGAAAACGTCCACTTCGATTTTTCCTTCCCCGAATTCTCCCGGGACTTGTTGCTGATCGGCCAGTTCCGCTTCCGTCGCATCTTCTAGCCGAGGGTCGAGTCACGTGGATATCACGGTCGACGCCCTGATCGTTGGCGCGGGGCCTGCCGGCAGTGTCACCGCCACCCTCCTGGCTGACGCGGGCCTCCAGGTATTGGTCGTGGACCGGGCCGCCTTCCCGCGTGACAAGCCGTGCGCCGAGTACCTGAGTCCGGCCGCGGTGCTCATTCTCGAGAGGCTCGGTGTACTGGGCACGCTGAAGGACGCCGGCGCCAACCCCCTCTCCGGAACGACGGTGGTCGGCGCCTACGGCAGCCGGCTCACCGGCCTGTTCGCCAAGACGGGGAGCCCCCCCCTCCACCGCCCTACCGGACTGGCCGTTACCAGGCGGATTCTCGACGCAGCATTGGTCGACGCCGCCCGGAGCCGGGGCGTCACGGTCATGGAGCGGACCCGGGTGGTTGAGCTAATACGCCATCGGGGAGCGGTGACCGGAGCGGTGATCGCCACAGCCGGAGGGAAAACAGCCACGGTCGCGGCCCCCGTCACGGTGGGCGCCGACGGCCTCCACTCGGTAGTGGCCCGCTGGTTCGGTGGTGTGAGGAGAGCGCCGCTCCGGCGCTGGGCCTTCGTGGGTCATTTCGCCGGCGTCACCGGCCTGGCAGACCGGGCGGAACTCCACGCCGGCACCGAGGGCTACGCCGGGCTCAACCCTATCGGCCCGGGCATCACCAATGTGTCCCTGGTAGTTCCCCGGCAAGTCGCCAGACGCGCGCGCGGCGATGTGGCGGACTTTTTTCATAGCACCCTCGACCGGTTCGACGGGATACGGAACCGGGTTCACCCTTCGGGTTCGCTGGGGCCGATCCGAACGGTGGGCCCGTTCGGGGTTCGAGCGCGACGGCCGGTGGTGGACGGCGGACTACTGGTCGGCGACGCGGCGGAGTTCTTCGACCCCTTCACCGGAGAGGGGATACACTCCGCCCTCCGGGGCGCCGAACTCGCCAGCTGGACTATCCTCGAAGCCACCCGAGGCCCGAAGCCATTCTCCGCCACGTCATTGAGCAGTTATCTTCGTGCCCGCCGCCGGGCGTTCTGGGGCAAATGGGTGGTCGAGCGCATGATCGGCTATGGTATGTTGATGCCACGACTGTTCGACCGGGCCGTCGAGCGCATCGGCAGGAAGGACCCGATGGCCCACACGTTGATAGGAGTCACCGGCCACGTCGTCCCGCCGGGCGCGGTCCTGAATCCGGTATTTCTCACTAGGATGGTGCTGTGAACCCAGCGATCGACCCCGCGTTGTTCCGGCAACTGATGGGCCGTTTCGCCACCGGCGTCACCGTGGTCACCGTGGGGTCGCCCGGCGGGAAACTATCCGGCATTACGGTCAACAGCCTCAGTTCGGTCTCCCTCGACCCGCCGTTGGTGTCGATATGCATCGACCGGGGGGCGGACATGCACGCTACCCTCACCGGCGCAACGGGGTTCGTCATCAACATCCTCCGCTCCGATCAGGAGTCCGTCTCCCGCCGCTTCGCCGACGGCCGGCCCGACCGATTCGACGGCGTGGGCTACGGTCTGAGCAATGACGGACATCCCATCCTTGACGGCGTGCTGGCACACCTCGAGTGCACCGTGCACGCGTCGATCGAAGCCGGCGACCATTCGGTATTCCTCGGCCGCGTGGTCGGCGGGACATCGGGCGAGGGACCTCCGCTCCTGTTTTATCGAGGGGGATACGGACTGGACGGCACGTGAGCGAGTCTCTCATCGCCCCGCACGGCAGGGAGCTGCTGGACCAGCCTGATGCCGATCCGCGCCTGGTTCGCCGCAACTTGGCTGACCTGGTCAAAGCCAACAGGTGGCTGGGTGGACGCAGGGCACTGTCACTCGGACTGCAGCGGACGATGGGACATCTCCCGGCGGGAACCCGATTGACCCTACTGGACATTGGAACCGGAAGCGGGGATTTGCCGGCGTATTGCCAGACCTGGGCCCGGGCTCGAGGCCTCACCATCAACCCGGTGGGACTTGAGCGAATACCCGCCGCCGCCCGGATCGCTGCCGGGAGCGGGTTGCCCACCTTCATCGGTTGTGCCAGTGCCTTTCCCGTCCGGCCGAAGTCGGTGGACATCGTCCTGGTAAGCCAGGTGGTACACCATTTCAACCGGGACGCCGCCGTCGAGCTGCTACGATGGTGTGACCGCTTTGCCCGCCGGGCCGTCATCATGGTGGACCTCCGGCGCTCGCGGATGGCGGCGGCAGGCTTCCAGATCGGTGCCCGGATTCTCGGATTCGCCCCGGTGACTATCGACGATGGCCTGACCTCAATCGAGCGAGGTCTGACCGCGAGCGAAGCCCGCGCCCTGCTCGCCGATGCCGGGGTGTCAGCAGCGGTGACACGTGTTGCCCCGTATCGGCTGATCGCCACGTGGTCTCCGCGCGAACGGCAACTGGAGCCAGAATGCGAACGATAGATCGTTTACGGATACGGGCTCCGGCCAGCCGGGTCTTTGCCGCCGCCGCCGCCGTGGAACGCTGGCCCGACATCCTCCCCCACTACCGGTGGGTAACCCGGCAGGGCCGGGAGCAAGACGCGGAGATCGTCGAAATGGCGGCGTGGAGGCAGTTCGGCCTGTTCCAATATCCCACTTGGTGGCGATCGCGGATGTGGACCGACCCGGCGGGCCGGGCCATCCGCTACAACCACATCGCCGGTATCACCAAGGGCATGGACGTCGAGTGGCGGCTCGAGGCAGACGGCAACGAGACGGAAGTCACCATCGTACACCAGTGGGACGGCCCGGCGTGGCCTCTCATCAAACGCCCGGCCGCCGACTGGGTCATAGGCCCGCTGTTCATCTCGGCCATTGCGTCGCGCACCCTCGCCGGCATCGGCCGGTTCGCGGAATCAGCGGAATCAGATGGATAGCAACGGCAAGCCGCGCCGGGTGGTGATCACCGGCGTCGGCCCGCTCACCCCCATAGGCATCGGACTCGAGCCGTTCTGGCAGGGACTCCGCAACGCGGCCTCGGCCGTGGGCCCCGTGGAGCGGTTCGATCCGTCACCTTTCAAGAGCCGCATCGCGGCAGAAATCAGGGACTTTCACCCAGAGGATTTCCTGGAGGCACGCCGGGTCCGTCGGCTAGATCGTTACTCCCAGTTCGCCGTGGCGGCCACCCGGATGGCTCTGGGCGACGCCGAGCTCGATTGGGCGCGCGAGGATTCTGACCGGGTAGGTGCCATGATGGGCACGGCGCTGGGCGGCATCGCCTCGGCCGAGGAACAGCACGCCAGGTTCGTTGACGGCGGGACCGCCGCCGTCAATCCGGCCCTGGCGTTGATGGTCTTTCCCGGGGCGGCCAGCTGCAACATTGCCATCGAGTTCGGGTTCACCGGGCCGAACGCCACCAACGGCATGAGCTGCGCCTCGGGAACGATCGCCATCGGCGAAGCGTTCCGTGCCGTCCGCCGGGGAGATGCCGATGTCATGGTGGCCGGCGGCGCAGAGGCGCCCCTGGCGCCGCTGAGTTTCGGCGCCTTCGCCATCATCCGGGCGATGTCCACCCGCAATGACGACCCCGGATCGGCCAGTCGCCCCTTCGACATCGGGCGCGACGGGTTCGTAATGGGTGAGGGCGCCGCCGTCCTGATCCTCGAAGAGCGACAACGCGCCGTAGCCCGGGGCGCGCCGATCTATGCCGAGGTGGTGGGCTTCGGCACCAGCAACGACGCCCATCACATGACGGCCCCACTCCCCGACGGCAGCCAGGCCGCCCGCTCGATCAAGATGGCGTTGGCCGACGCGGCCGTCGCTCCGAGCGAGGTGAGCTACATCAACGCCCACGGCTCCTCCACTCCACTCAACGATCCAACGGAGGTCTCCGCCATCAAGCGGGTGTTCGGCGATCACGCCTACCGCGTGGCTTTGAGCGGAACCAAGGGCTACTACGGTCACGCCCTCGGCGCCAGCGGCGCCATCGAAGCGGCCATCTGCGCCCTGGCAATCGCCCGCGGGTGGCTCCCCCCAACCGTCAACCTGACCACGCCCGACCCCGCCTGCGACCTCGATCTGGTGACCGGATCGGGCCGTGACCTTGCGCCGCTCATCACCGTGAGCAATTCGTTCGGCTTCGGCGGCATCAATGCCGCACTGGTGTTCCGGCACCCGGACGATTAGGGGGTTCCGCCCAGTCGACGGTTCCTCTAGATTCGCGCCGTCCATTCATCTACCACTCCCAGTCTGAGAGCATCCTATGGCTACACTCTCGCGCCGCCTCGTGGCGGAGGCGTTCGGCACCTTCGGTCTCGTGTTCGTCGGCAGCGCCGTCGTCGTGGTCAACGCCTTCCCCAGCGCCGCGTTCGGCCTCTTGGGGATCGCGGTGGCACACGCGTTCGTCTTTGCAATCATGATCACGGCCACGATGAACATTTCCGGCGGCCATCTCAATCCCGCCGTCACCTTCGGGCTCCTGGTGGCGCGCAAGATCGACTTGCGCACCGCCCTTCCCTACATCGCCGCCCAACTCGCCGGGGCCGCGCTGGGAGCACTGCTCGTCAAGTACGCCATCCCGTCCAACGTCGGCCGGGTCCTGAGTTACGGCACGCCGGTCATCGCCAGCTCCATCACGCTGGGCCAGGCCATCACCATCGAAGCCGTGCTGACGTTCTTCCTGGTCTCGGCAGTCTTCGGCACCGCCGTGTCGCCCGAGGCTCCCAAGGTGGGGGGGTTCGGCATCGGCCTGGTGCTGCTGTTCGCCATCCTGGTGGGCGGGCCCCTGACCGGGGCGGCGTTGAATCCGGCGCGGGCGTTCGGCCCAGCGTTGGTGTCGGGCAACTGGCTGGGCCAGGCGGTGTGGTGGGTGGGACCGCTCCTCGGCGGGCTAGCCGCGGGCTTGCTGTGGAAGTTGGTGCTGCTTCCGCCGGAGAAGACCCAAGAGAGCTGAGCAGCTAGGGCGGTAAGGCGGTAGCTGCCAGTACCGCCTTACCGCCTTACCGCCCTACCGCCCTACCGCCCAAGGATATCCCGGTCGCTGCGGAGGGCGCGGAGCGCTCGGGTGATCAGACTTCCTCCATATACCAGATAGACCACGGCGGCGACGATGTAGGCCGCGATCATGTAGCCCGCGTTTTCCGGCATGTCAGGCCTCCTCGTCCAGTTGAGCCATGGCATGGCGGGCCAAGCCGTAACGCAGCACCACGAAACCCACATACAACACCGTCGCGGCCAGGAACCCGAGCAGCAGGGTCCGCAGCATCTCCGGGGGCAGGGAGGGAGATGACGGCTTGAGAACGATGGGCATGGGGTGCAGCGTCCGGAACAGATACACGCTCAAGTGGATGAACGGCACCAACACCATGCCCATGATCCCCACGACCGCCGCAAATCTGGCCCGTTCGGCCGGGTCGTGGACGGCCGAGCGCAGGGTCATGTATCCCACGAACAACAGGAACAGGATGAGCGTCAGGGTCAACCGCGCATCCCACGTCCACCACGTGCCCCAGATCGGCTTGCCCCAGATGGGTCCCGTTGTCAGCATGATGACACTGAAGACCAGGCCGACTTCGGCCGAGGACGCCGCGAACGCGTCGAGGCGCTCGTCCCGGAGCCACAGATAGAGAATGCTGACCAGGCCGACGAGGGTGAACGCCACCATGGCGCTCCAGGCCGCGGGAACATGCACGTAGAAGATCTTCTGCGCCGCGCCCTGCCTCACCTCGAGCGGGGTATAAGCCAAGGCGAGCAGGTAGATGCCCACCATGGCCACCAGACCCAATACCGTGAGGGCGATGCCCCACTTCATGATGCCGCGACTGCTGCTGATAGTGGGCTTCATTCGTCGACGACCGCCGGGAAGATGAGGACACAGAGCGTAATGAACACCACGTCATACAAGGCTAGAATTCTAAGCCAGCCGATCATTTCGCTCAATGGACGGCCGGCGAACATGCGAGTCGTCGTTTGTACCGCCCCGATGAGCGGCGGCACCATGAACGGCAGCAACAGCATGGGCAACATCAGCTCGGCAAACCGGGTTCGCACCGTCATGGCGCTGAACAAGGTTCCCACGGCCACGAACCCGATGGTCGCCAGGACGATGAGCCCGATCAGTCCCGTGAGGATGCCCCACACGGGCACATTGAAAAACAGCACGAACAGCGGGAGCGCCACGGCCTCGACCATACCGACGAACGCGAGGTTGGAGATCAGCTTGCCCACATAAATGGCGCTGCGTGACACCGGAGCGAGCAGGAGGCCTTCCAGCGCCGCGTTCTCCTTCTCCAAGTTGAACCCGCGATTCAGCGCGATCATGCCGGCGAACGCAAAGGTGATCCACAACACGCTCGGTGCCAGCACCGAGCTGGAAACCAGCGACGCGTCGCGGGCAAAGTTGAAGATGATCAACACCAACGCGGCAAACACCACGGCCGAAAGAATAGCCGTCTTGCTACGGACCTCGATGACGATGTCCTTCCCGGCCACCGCCGCGGCAACCCGCAGCCAGCTATTCACGCAACAGACTTTCGTATTCCGGCAGGAAGCTGCCGAGCGGCGGCGGCGGAGACTCGCTCCTGATGACGGCGCCTTCTATCATCACCATCATGTGACTTGCGATATCCCACACCTCGGCAAACTGGTGGCTGACAACCACGGCGCCGAGACCCTGGGACCGCCGACTGGTGAGCACGTCCTGGATATGCTTGGCCGCCGGGGCGTCGAGGCCGGTGAACGGCTCGTCCAGCAGGAGGATCTCGGGCTCAGCCAGCAACGCGCGAGCCAGCGCCACGCGTTGCACCATCCCCCGGCTGAGCGACCGCACCGGCTGGTGAGCCTTGTGCTCGAGGCCAACCGCGGCCAGCGCGGCCAGCGCCGCCCCACGGGGTTCGGCCAACCCGTAGATCCGTGCGGTAAACGCCAGGTTCTCCGCCGCCGTCAAATCGTCGTATAGAAAAGACTGGTGGGAAAGCAGCCCGATCGGCCGCCGCACCTCCGGGTCGGATGACTTCAAGTCGCGGCCCTTGACCGCGACCCGGCCGGAGGTCGGCCGTACCAGGCCGCCAAGCATGCGGAGGAGGGTGGTCTTGCCGGCGCCGTTGGGACCGAAGACCGCCACCAGCCCGCCGCCGCCCACGGGGCTATCGAGCACCGAAGAGCGGCGAGCCGGGAAAGAGTGCAGCGCCGGTCGGTCCCCGCC
>CAJVYZ010000018.1 GCA_913009915.1 uncultured Gemmatimonadota bacterium
GGAGACAACGTCCGCGGCAAGGATGTTCGCTCCGTTGCCATGCCCGGCGGCGGGGCCGGGGAGCCCGGCGCGAGTGGGCGGGCGTCGTCCGGGCGCCCCTCCGGATTGCTGGACGTCGACGTGTTGGCGCTGTACCGCACCCGGCTGCCGCAGCCGGTGGAACCCCCGAGAACCATTCGCCTCGTGCCGATCGACTGATTCCATGGCTACCATTCGCGTCTTCATCAACGAGGTTCCGCTGGCCGTCCCCGCCGGCTCGACAGTCCGCGAGGCTGTGGCGATTCACGATGCGACCCTGCTCGATCCGCTCGACGGCGGCCGGGCGTATGTCACCGATGGTCGGGGGATCACTCTCGAACCGGACGCGTCACTTCATGGGGGGAGCATTCTCCGGGTCGTGATATCGCGGCGGGACAGGCTCCGGGAGCCCCATGCTGACGCGTGAGCTGATCGCCCGGTTGCCCAAGGCCGAACTCCACGTCCACTTCGACGGCTCCCTCCGTCCCGAGACGATCCTGGATTTGGCGCGGGCCAATGGGATGACCCTTCCGCACTCCGACGCGGAGGCGTTGCGGGCGTACATGCTGGTCGACGACGCGCGCGATCTAGAGGAATACCTCGCGCGGTTCACCATCACCATCGCCCTGTTGCAGACTCCCGAGGCCATCGAACGCGTAGCCTACGAGATCGTCGAAGACGCCGCGCGCGACAATCTCCTGTATCTCGAAGTGCGCTACTGTCCCGTCCTTTCGACTGAGGGCGGACTGACGATCGACCAGGTGCTGGATGCTCAATTGCGGGGCTTCGAATGCGGCGACCGCGAGTTCGGAGTCGTCACTCGCATCATCAATTGCTCACTGAGAAACTACCATCCGGCCGTGTCGATCGAAGTGGCCGAACGCTCCGTGGCTTATCATGATCGCGGTGTCGTCGGTTTCGACCTGGCCGGAGGAGAGGCGGGCCGTCCGCCGGGCGTGCATCGCGAAGCGTTCGACATTGCCCGCCGGGGGTATTTGGGCATCACGGTGCACGCCGGTGAGGCGGCCGGCCCCGAGTCGATCGCCGAGGCGATCTTCGAGTGCCACGCAAATCGCCTGGGGCACGGGACGCGATTGCGTGAAGACCCCGCACTCATGAACTACGTCCGCGACCGCCGGATTCTCATCGAGACCAACATCACCAGCAACCTGCAGACTCACGTAGTGGCGAGCGCCGCCGAACACCCGGTGCGAGAGTATCTCGACCGTGGCCTCAAGGTCACCTTGTCGACCGACAGCTGGCTCATGAGCGGAGTTTCGCTGACGGACGAGTATTGGCTGGCTCATACCGAACTGGGGTTCACCCGAAAGGAGATCGAACTCATGATCTTCAACGCCTTCCGCGGGGCCTTCATTTCCCGGCCGGAACGTCAGGCCTTGCTGAAGAGGGTTCGCGCTGAGCTGGCGGCCATCGCGTGACCGGGCCGGCCATGGCGCAGGACACGACCCAGGTCATCGATCTGATGGCCAACCTCCAGGACGGCCTGAACACCCCGCTGACCGAGCGCCTCATGGGCGTCGTGGGGTTGGCGACCATGGTCGGCATCGCCGTCCTCATGTCCGCCGACCGCAAGCGCATCAGTTGGCGCCTCGTCGGTATCGGACTCGGCATCCAGTTGGTGTTCGGCGTGCTGATCCTCAAGACCACCGCCGGGCGAGCCGTGTTCGACTTTGCCGGCCGCGTGGTCACCGGCCTGCTCGGTTTCAGTCGAGAGGGTGCCCGCTTCGTGTTCGGGAACCTGGTCGACAATCAAGTGCCGGTTGGGGTGCCGGGCGCAGGGGGAGCGCTGGACACCACGTCCGGTTTCGTCGCCCAAACGATGTCGATGTTCGCCTTCAGCGTCCTGCCCACCATCATCTTCTTCTCGTCCCTGATGACCGTGTTGTACTACCTGGGAATCATGCAGAAAGTGGTGAAGGGCATTGCCTGGGCGGTGCAGAGGACGCTGGGCACCTCCGGGGCGGAGACGCTGTCGGCTGCGGGCAACATCTTCATGGGCCAGACGGAAGCTCCGCTCCTGATCAAGCCGTTCGTCAACACCATGACGCGATCCGAGCTCATGACCGTCATGGTCGGCGGGTTCGCCACCGTGGCCGGCGGCGTGCTGGCCGCATACGTGTTGTTCCTCCAGGGGTATTTCCCCAACATCGCCGCGCACCTCCTGGCCGCCAGCGTAATGAACATGCCCGCCGGGATCGTCATCTCCAAGATCCTCATGCCCGAGGTGGGCGAGCCGGAAACCAAGGGAACACTCCACCTGCACGTCGAACAAAAGGAAACCGGCGTGATCGATGCGGCGGCCTCCGGCGCCGGGTTGGGACTTCAGCTAGCGCTCAACGTCGGCGCCATGCTGCTCGCGTTCATCGCCCTGGTAGCCATGGTCGATTTTGGACTGGGCTGGTTCGGTGGGCTCTTCGGCCAGTCGCAGTGGAGCCTGCAGTACCTCCTGGGCTGGGCCCTCCGGCCTCTGGTGTGGCTCATGGGAGTGCCGTGGCAGGACGCCGGTGTGGTGGGGGGGCTGGTGGGCGTCAAGATCGGTCTCAACGAGTTCTTCGCCTACATCCAGTTTGCCGGCCAGATGGCGGGCGATCTGCTGCAACCGCGGAGTGCCGTGATCACCACCTACGCGCTCCTGGGATTCGCCAACTTCTCGTCCATCGCCATTCAGATCGGCGGCATCGGTGGCTTGGCGCCCGATCGGCGCAGCGAGATCGCAGGGCTGGGCCTACGCGCCATGATCGGCGGCAATCTGGCCGCCTTCATGTCGGCCTCACTGGCGGGGATGCTGATCTGATGCCTGACCGACCCGATATCGCCCCCACAGTGGCTTTTCTCCGCTCTCAACTGAGCGGACGCACTCCCGCGGTCGGGATCGTACTCGGATCGGGGCTTGGCGGATTGGTGTCGCGGATGACCGACAGGTTGACGATTCCCTACGGCGACATCCCGGGGTTTTACGGATCAACCGTCGTCGGCCACAAGGGTGAACTGGTGATGGGTCGCCTCGCCGAGGTTGAGGTAATCGCCCAAAGTGGACGCTTCCATTTATATGAGGGACACGCCGCCGATACCGTCACGCTGCCGGTGCGCGCGTTCGCCGAACTCGGCATCGATTCGCTGATCGTGACCAATGCCGCGGGTGGTGTCAGGCGGACGTTCAGGCCCGGAACGCTGATGGTGATTGCCGACCACATCAACCTTACGTTCAGGAACCCGTTGTTCGGATCGGTACTCGAGGGCGAGGAGCGGTTTCCCGACATGTCCGACCCCTACGATGCACGCCTCAGAGAAACGGCGCATCGGGTAGCGGCCACTCACGGGATTCCACTGGCGGACGGCGTGTACGCCGGTCTTCTGGGTCCGAGTTACGAGACGCCGGCCGAGGTCAGAATGCTCGAGCGACTGGGCGCCGATGCCGTGGGGATGTCCACCGTGCTGGAGGTCGTAGCCGCGCGGGCCAGGGGGGTTCGCTGCTTGGGTATCTCCACCATAACCAACCCGGCTGCCGGCATCGGGCACGAGGCGCTGGATCATGCCGACGTGCTCGAGGTGGGCAAGCGGGTAGCCGACAGCCTGGCGACGATCATCGAGGGAGTGGTGGGGGAGGGTGCGTAGGACGTAGGGTGTTGGGTGTAATACGTGGTACGCAGGATGACGGATATCAGCCTTCAGACAGCTGACAGCTGACAGCTAACGGCTGCCCGCCGCCCGCCGCCGCCATCACGACGGTGCGACGGTGTGGTTCAGCGGGCCGTGGCCGCTGCCCAATCCCGGCGCGGTTTCGAGGGCCCGGTGGACGAAGTCGACGGCGTGGGCCACGGCGGTTGGGAGGTCGCGTCCGAGGGCCAGGCCGGCGGTGATGGCGGCCGACAGGGTGCAGCCGGTGCCGTGGGTGGATCGGGTGGCGATGCGTTGGTTGCGGTAGTGGTGCAGGTCGTCGGGCATGACGAGGACGTCGTGGACGACATCCCCCGGCAGGTGGGCGCCCGTGATCAGCACCGCCCGGGCCCCGTGCTCGATCAGCGTTCGGCCGGCGGCGATCATCGAGGCTTCGTCGATTACTTCCGATTCCGTCAGACGCTCGGCTTCGACGATGTTCGGCGTCACGATCGTCGCCAGCGGCACCAGGTGTTGCAGCAGCGCGCCGGCCGTGTCTTCGGTGCAGAGCGCGTCGCCCGAGGTGGCGACCAGAACCGGATCGAGGACGTAGTGCCGCCAGCCGAACCGGCGGATGGCGCCGGCCACGCGGGCAATGGCGTCACGATCAGCCAGCATGCCGCTCTTGACGCTGTGCGGCGGTAGGTCGTCGGCCACCGCCGACAGTTGGTCATCGATGACGTTACCGGGCACCAGATGGACGGCGCGGACGCCGTGAGTGTTCTGTGCCGTCACAGCCGTTACCACGCTGGTGCCGAACACGCCGAATTGATGGAAGGTCTTGAGGTCGGCCTGGATGCCGGCGCCTCCTCCCGAATCGGATCCCGCAATGGTGAGTGCGATCTTCATGGCAAGGTGTTCTCGGTGAGTAGCGGACTGCTGTCTACCGTTCGTGACCTGGCTCGCCGCCGTGCCCGGCGCCGCCGCAACCTGACCCTGGCGGAAGGGGTGCGGCTGGCGGAAGAGATTGTGGACGCCGGAGCGTCGGTGCGCGGTGTGGTGACGGCTCCGATGCTGCAAGGTAGCGACCGGGGCACCGCCCTCAAGGCTCGTCTCGCGCGACTGGATGCGCCCCAAGTCGAGGTTTCCGACGCGGACCTGATCCAGCTGGCCGACACCGACCACCCGCAGGGGGTTATCCTGGTGGTCGAGCCGCCTGCCTGGGAGCTCGGCGACATCCACGTGGCGCCACGGCGTCCGGTACTCGTGGTGGACGGCGTGCAAGACCCCGGCAACGTAGGCGCCTTGTGTCGCACGGCGCACGGGTTGGGGGCCGCCGGGGTGCTGGCACTGCCGGGCACCGCCGAACTGTTCGCGCCCAAAGCGTTGCGCGGAAGCATGGGTGCCCTGTTTCATCTTCCGGCGCTACGTTGTGATGACGACGCGCTGATCGAATGGCTCGAGCAGCAGGGGATCGAGTTGTGGTTGTCGGACATTCACGGGACGCCGGTGCCCGCCGCCGCCGCCCGTTCCCGGAGGATCGCTCTCGCGGTCGGCAACGAGGGCGCCGGCGCGCGTCAGGCCATGGAGCAGTACGCCAGCCAGCTGGTCGGCGTGCCGTTGGTCGCCACCGCTGAATCTCTCAACGTAGCGGTCGCCGCAGGCATCCTTCTCTACGAGGTTGTGCATGGACGGTGATATGTGGCCGGTACCGATCGTCATGGGCGTCGCCGCTATCGTGGGCGCCATCGTCGGCAGCTTCCTGAACGTATGCATCTCCCGGTGGCCGGCCGAAGAGTCGGTCGTTTCGCCGCGGTCGCGCTGCCCGGACTGCAAGGCAGCCATCGCCTGGTACGACAACATACCGGTGCTGTCCTGGTTCATCCTCATGGGTCGCTGTCGCGCATGCGGCACGCGGATTTCCGTACAGTATCCGCTGGTGGAACTGGCGACCGCCGGCATCTGGGGCTACACCGCGTACCGCCATGGCCTCACCGTCGACGCCCTACAGTGGGCGGTGTTCGGCACCATCCTCCTGGGCATCGCCATGACCGACGCCCGCGAGTACATCATACCAGACGAGTTCAGCATCGGAGGACTGGTGCTCGGGCTGGCCTTCAGTTTCATCGGTGGGTGGAACGGTTTCATCGCCGCCGCCATCGGGGCGGTGGTCGGGTTTGGCGTCCTGTGGCTCGTCGGCTTCCTCGGCACTCTGGCCTTCAAGGAAGAGGCGATGGGTGGCGGTGACATAAAGATGATGGCTATGGTGGGCGCCTTCCTCGGGTGGCAGGGCGTCCTGCTCACCATCTTCCTCGGGGCACTCGTGGGGTCGGTCATCTTCGTGCCGATTTCCCTCGTGGGTGAACGAAAACTGGTGCCCTTCGGCGTGTTTCTCGCCGTCGGCGCCGCCGTTACCTACGTCTACGGGGAGGCCCTGCTGTCTTGGTACCGGACGTTCCTCGGCGTCTAGCCGCGGCCGCCGCCGCATTGTTCCTGGTTGCCGGCTGCCGCGGCCGGCCGATCGACGCCGATCGCTCGACCGAGATCCAACACCTCGTCGACAGTCTGGTGCCCCTGGTGGAGGAGGCCAGCGGCCTGGCGTTTTCCACGCCACCCCAGTGGGCCCTTCGTACCCCGGAGCAATTGCGGGACTTCCTGCAGAACAAGTTTCGGGAAGACCTCCCGCCCGAAATCCTGAACGGACTCGAAACCGCCTATCGGTTGTTCGGCTTCATCCCTGACACGCTGCAACTGGAACCGTTGTACCTCGACGTCCTCTCGCAACAGGTACAGGGGTTCTACGAACCCGACTCCGCCACGTTATTTCTGGTGGAGGAAGCCCAGCTGGGAACGGTGATTACCCTGACCCATGAACTGGTGCACGCCCTGCAGGATCAGCATCTGTCACTCGACTCGCTGCTGGACCCGCGCGCGCCGAACGACCGGCTCATGGCGCTCCAAGCAGTCCTCGAAGGCCAGGCACAGTTCGTTTCCGTTTCACTCATTGCCGAGGAACAGGTTCAGCAGGAAGGCTTCTGGGACCTCGCGGCCGACGAAACCCGGCGAGCGGCTGTGGGCCAACTGGGCGATATCCCGCTGGTACTCAGAGAATCGCTGCTGTTCCCCTACCTCGACGGGGCCCGGTTCATGGCGTGGTGGTTTAGCGGGCCGCTGGCGGACACTATGCCCTACGGGCCACGGATGCCGGTGTCCACCGAACAGGTGCTGTTTCCCAACCGGTACCTGGCGGGCGAGGTACCAGTGCATATCAGCTTCACGGATTCCTCCGATGCGGTGTTGTATCAGGATGGGTTGGGCGAGTTCGAAATCCGCGTCCTCCAGGCCCAATTGACAGGGCAGACCAGGGCCCACGCCAACAGCCCCATCGGGTGGAACGGCGACCGGTACCGGGCCTACCGCTCTCCCCAGGGGCCGGCGCTCGTGTGGTACACAGCCTGGGACGACAGCCACTCGGCTGACCGATTCGCCGAGGGTACCGCGGCCCTGCTGGCCGGCCTTCCCAGGGCTGGCGTCCGCGGCGCGGTAGAGCGTACCGTTGCCGGCGGGGTGCCGCTGGTCCGGGTGATCGTCGCCCCGATCGACTGGCCGGCCTGGGGCTCACCGCCCGCGGTTGCCGTCGGGCCGTAACGGCCGGCCCTACCGCTCGCCGGTCAGTTCTTCCCGTTCGCGGCGCACCATCGCCAGCGCCTTGGTCGACGCCGAGGCGATTTCCAGGATCGTTCCCAAGAAAGACATTCCCAGGGTGATTTCTCGGTTGGTGAACGACCGGGCAATGGATCTGGTTGCGTCGGACCCCGAAGGGATAGCCTCGGCCAACGAGTTGGCGACGCGGGCACCGATCAGGGCCGGGCGCTCCGGCTGGCCTCTTCCGACAGCCGGAGACGATGGATTGGACATTTTTTTGGCTCCGAGGTTGTTGGAGTTGGAACATGGGAGTGGCTCATGGGAGGCCTGTAATCCGAAACGGGCCGGAGGGAGCCAAAAAGGCGAGGGCAGCGAGGGCAGCGGGACGAAAGCGGGGACGAAAGCGGGGGCAGCGAGGGCAGCGGGAGCAGCGGGGGCAGTGGACAGCGAGGGAGGGGGGTGTTTCGGTTGTTGGTGCGTTGAATTGGTACGGTGACTGAGGGTGTCCCTTCCTACCTTGTCGCTATGCCTGTCACGTTGAAGAGGCGACATGAGCGTGCTGGAAAACGGTACTCCGATCTCAAGGCGTGGCAGGCATGTCACGCCCTCGTGCTGGCTATTTACAAGAGTACTTCTTGCTGGCCGGAGGGGGAGAAGTACGGACTCACCGGGCAAATCAGGAGGGCGGCGGTTTCCTCAGCGGTGAACATCGCGGAGGGGTCCGCCAAGGCGTCTCGCGCAGAATTCAGGAGGTACTTGAATATTTCTCTCGGATCTCTGACCGAAGCGGCCTGCCTCCTCGAGTTGGCCCGAGACCTCCATCTACTGGATCAATCGACATTCTGTGGACTGGAGATCGCCAGAGACCACGCCGGCAAACTCACCTGGGGACTCTATCGATCCTTGAAGTAACAATCACCCCAGCAGTAAGTCTGCTTTTGCTGTTAACTGCCCTCGCCGCCCCCGCTTCCGTCCTCGCCGCCCCCGCTTCCACCCCCGCTGCCCCACCTACCGCGCCAGCAAGTTGAGCCCAAAAGCGATCAACCCGACGATTCCCCCCAGCACATACCCCAGTCGCACGATCAACTTCAGTTCCTTCTCCGTCACCCGTTTGACGATTTCTTCCATTCGAGCGGTCGAGAATCCCAGCACCTTCTGCTCGACCATGTCCTGCACGTTGAACTGCTCTACGATGCGGGGCACCTGCTGCTGGGTCCAATTCCAGGCTGCCGAGGCCACCCCGCTCTTCAGGGCTTCGGTCGTGTCCGCCCCCAGCCAGTCGGCCGGGCGCCCAAGGGGTCGGGCCATCAGGTTGTCAATGATGCCGTTGACGGCTTCCGCGACCCAGCGCTTCCCCGGTTCCCCGGACAGGGCATCTGCGATCACCTTGGCCGCCTGTTCCGGCGGCACCACGTCGATGACGTCCCCCCAGGTTCGTTGCTCCGCGGCGTCGAGGGCGCGGTCGACCATTTTGGCAATGACGGCCCGGGTTCCCTCGTCCCGGGTGACCTTGATCAACCACTCGACCAGCGTGTCCTCGAGTCCTTCACGCTTGTCGTCTCCCAACCGCTGAATCCGTTCCCCAAGAGGGATGCGCAGGAAATTGACGACGGCGTCGTTCACGGCCTTGCTTAGCTGTGCCCGCATCTCGGGCGAGGTCATGGTGGCGGCGAAGCGTTCGAATCCGTCGGCCTCGATGCCGTCCAACAGTCGCTTGAAGGTCGAATCGGTGACCACGATCTTGGCAATGAGCCGTTCGTGGAGCAGCATGTCGCGCACCGACCGGTCGAACGCTTGGTGCAGCGCTTCCTGAATCCGTCCCTTGGCCTCCGGGTCGCTCAATACCGAGCCGATGCGTTCCAGTGCCACCGGGAGGTAGTCGGTGATGCCCTGTTCTACTGCGCCGATGATGCCAGGCGGCAGACGCTCCAATAGGGGGGTGTCGTCCTGCGCCATGTGATCGAGTTGGCCGTGCACGAAGCGCTTGAGCGTCTTGGCCAGCTCCTCTCCATCGGCCAACTGGGAGACCCATTCCTCCACTTTTCGGTGAAGGGTCTCCCGCCGCGCGGCCGTGAGGACTTCCGACAGCGGCCGGTCGCCGACGTCGTCTCGCAGCTTGGTCACCACGCCGGAAACCATCGTGGTGAAATTCTCACCCGCCGTGTAATCGGCCAATTTGCCGGCGGCACCCTCACCGATCGATCCGAGGGCATCGTGCATGGCTTCCGCCAGCTCGGGGGAAAGCTGATCCCTGATGGGCCCACGCTCGGCTTCGAGGAGGTTGCTGATGATCCGGCCGATGGCGCCTAGGAAAGCCTTGCGGACCTCCGGTGTGTCCATCCGCCGGGTTACATCCTCGGCGGTCAGCAGCTTCTGGCCGACCGTCTTGCCGATACTCTTGGCCAGCCGCGGCTTGTTCTTGGGGATGGCCCCGATGAGGGTGAACGGTCCCCAGCCACGCTTTTCATACGGATGGAACAGCATCCAGATGGCGATGGCGTTGGTGAGGCCGCCCGAGAGGGCTCCCACCAGGACCGTTGCGCCGCCGAGGAGAAGGGTTGGGGTGTCCATGGAGAGGGAAGATAAGCATGGCGGAGAGGCGGTACAGGCGGTAAGGCGGTAAGGCGGTAAGGGCGGTAACGGGCGGTAGAAGATCGGAGCTTTACGATAACGGACCAGTACAGAATCCCTTTGGGCTGCCCTCGCTGCTCCCGCTGCCCTCGCTGCCCTCGCTTCCACCCCCGCTGCTCCCGCTGCCCCCGCTTCCACCCCCGCCGCCGGCCCGCCGGCTTGTCTCCCCCTTCTAACTCCCGTATCTTGTAAGGCTTATGTTCGACGAGCTGTCTTCGAAACTGACCGATACGCTGCGGCGGCTGGCCCGGCGGGGGGTCCTTACCGAAGAGGCCGTCACTGAGGGCCTGAGGGAGATCCGGCGGATCCTCCTGGAGGCCGACGTGAGCTTCGACCTGACCAGGGAATTCCTGGAGCGGGTCAAGGCCAAGGCGGTCGGCATAACGGCCCTCAAGTCGGTTCGGCCCGGCGATCAGTTGGTCAAGGTCGTGTATGAGGAGTTGGTGGTGCTGTTGGGCGAGAAGCAGGCGTCCATCGCCTTCGCCTCGGTGCCGCCGACGGTGGTGTTGCTGGTCGGGTTGCAGGGCTCGGGTAAGACCACCACCGCGGGCAAGCTGGCCAAGCGGCTCAAGATGGAGCAGAAGGCTCCATTTCTGGTGGCGGCGGATGTGTACCGCCCGGCGGCGGTCGACCAGCTGGTAACCGTAGCCGAGCAGGTTGAAGTCGGCGTTCACGCCGAACCGGGTGAGCAGGACGTGGTCGGCATCGTACGGCGGGGTTTGGAGGCCGCCAGCAAGGCGCGAGCCCGCACGGTGATCGTCGATACCGCCGGCCGGTTGCAGATTGACGACGCCATGATGCAGGAACTGGGACGGCTCAAGGAGGCGGTGAGCCCCCACGAGATCCTGCTGGTGGCGGACGGAATGACCGGTCAGGACGCGGTGCGCATCGCCTCGGGGTTTCACGAGGCTCTGGGGATCACCGGAGTGATCCTCACCAAGATGGATGGTGACGCCCGCGGTGGTGCGGCGTTGTCGATTTACGGGGTCACCCAGGCGCCGATCAAGTACCTCGGTGTCGGTGAGAAGATGGATGCCCTCGAGCCGTTCATTCCGGAGCGGCTGGCGGGACGGATTCTCCAGCAGGGTGACGTCCTCTCGTTGATCGAGAAGGCGCAAGCGGCGGTCGACGACAAAGAAGCCGAGCGGCTGGCCAAGAAGGTCAAGTCCAAGAAGGGCCTCGATCTCGAGGACTTCTTGCGGGCCATGCGGCAGATGCAGAAGATGGGGCCGCTCAAGAACGTGTTGGGCATGTTGCCGGGGATGAATCCGGCGATGCTCAAGCAGGCCAACGTGAGTGAGGACCGACTCAAGCACATCGAGGCCATCATTCTCTCGATGACGCCCAAGGAACGGTCCGACCCGACGGTGCTAAACGGGTCCCGGCGGGCGCGCATCGCCAAGGGATCGGGACGGTCGGTGCAGGAAGTGAACCGGCTGATGTCGCAGTTCAAGCAGATGCGCAAGTTCATGAAGGGTGCCGGGAAGTTCGGTGGCGGTGGTGGGCAAATGCCGTTTGGCGCCGGGTTCCCCGGCTAGACAACAGAGGGTACGACAACAATGGCAACACGGATTCGTTTGCGTCGTGTGGGACGCAAGAAAGTGCCGTTATACCGCATCGTGGTGACCGACAAGGCCGCCCCGCGGGACGGTCGTTTCATCGAGGTGCTGGGAACTTACGATCCCCGCGCCGAGGGCGAACAGGTGACGCTCGACGCCGAGAAGGCAAAGTCCTGGCTGGCCAAGGGCGCGACCCCGTCCGACACGGTGGCGTCGCTCCTGCGGAAAGCCGGCGTCATCGACGCACCGGCCTGACATGGCCGATAGTGCACGCCGCCTGGTCGTCGGGCGGCTGCGCAAGCCGCACGGCCTGAAGGGGGAAGTGGCGGTGTTCCCCCTGACCGACACGCCCGAGGACGTTTTCGTGCGGGGCAGGGCGTTTCAGATGGTGGACCTGGCCGGCGAGCCAGTTGGTGTCCCACTGATGGTGGAGCGGAGCCGCGGCTTCCACCGGCAATGGCTGGTCAAGTTCGAGGGGCTGGACAGCAGGACCGAACTGGAGCAACTGCCCGAGTGGCGCGGCCTGTTCGTGACGGTGCCGGCGGACACGCTGCCGGCCCCGGAAGACGACGAAGTCTACCACCACGAATTGGTGGGCTTCGCGGTACAGTTGGAAGACGGAACCTCGCTGGGCCTGGTATCGGAGGTGTACCAATTGCCGTCGGGCGTCACGCTGGAAGTGCAAGGACCCAAGCGTGAGTTCATGGTGCCCTTCGTCAAGGAATTCATCGGTCCCATCGACCGCGCGGCACGCCGGCTGACGATCCGGCCGCCCGAAGGGTTGATCGAGACTGACTAGGGGGCGGGCGGCCACGATGCTGACGATCAACGTGGTCACGCTGTTCCCGGAGGTGCTGGAGCCGTATCTGGCCACCAGTATTCCGGGTCGGGCCGCCAAGGCCGGTTTGGTCGAGTTCCGCCTGTTGCAGCTCAGGGACTTTACCCACGACCGGCACCATACGGTGGACGACTATCCGTATGGGGGTGGCGCCGGGATGGTGCTCAAGCCGGAGCCGTTTTTCGAAGCGGTCGACGCGCTCGAGCCGACGGGGCCGATCATCCTGGTGTCCGCCCGCGGCAAGCGGTTCGCCCACGACGACGCGGTGCGGTTGTCGCTGGAGCAAGAGGTCACGGTGCTGGCCGGCCACTACAAGGACGTGGACCAGCGAGTGGCGGACCACCTGGCCACCGACGAGTATTCGGTGGGAGACTTCGTACTCTCGGGCGGTGAGCCGGCGGCGCTGTGCATCATCGACGCCATCGTCCGACTGCTGCCAGGCGCGTTGGGCGATCATGAATCGGCCAGCTCCGACTCGTTCTACCACGGTCGCTTGAGCCCGCCGAGCTACACCCGGCCACCGGAGTACCGGGGCCACGAAGTACCGGAAGTCCTTCGCTCGGGCAACCACGCTCAAATCGAGGCGTGGCGAGCCGCCGAGTCGGACAGGGTGACGAACGAACGACGGCCCGACTTGGGGCCACGCAACGATTGAAAATCCGCCC
>CAJVYZ010000019.1 GCA_913009915.1 uncultured Gemmatimonadota bacterium
TTTGTTTTTTTGTTTTTAAGGATACGGCGACCACCGAGATCTACACTCTTTCCCTACCCGCCGCTCTTCCGATCTCCACCTGTGGTTGGGGCTCGGCCTGGCCATAGCCCCGGTGGGAGGCTACCTGGCGGTAACCGGCCGGTGGAGCGATCCCTGGTGGGTGTTGCCGGCGATCACCGTGGCGGTGGCAACATGGGTGGCGGGATTCGACATCTTCTATGCGCTGGCGGACGAGGACTTCGATCGCCAGTCCGGCCTGAGGAGCGCGGTGGTGAAGCTGGGAGAACGGCGCAGCATTCTCCTGGCCAAGATCCTCCACGGGCTCACCATCCCGGCGCTGGTCGCCTTCGGTTTCGGAGCCGGCTTCGGCGCGTGGTACTACCTCGGCGTGGTCGCGGCCACCGGGATACTCGCGTACGAACACCACCTCGTTCGCCCCGGCGACCACAGCCGATTGGACGCGGCGTTCTTTACCATGAACGGCGTGATGGCGTTAGTCGTGTTTGGTTTTGCCCTGGTGGATAGAATCGTCTGAGAAGACGGCAATGGGATACTGGCGATCAGAAACTAGAACCGGAAACTAAAAAGCCATGCACCGCCACCGCCACCAGCCACCAGCCACCAGCCACCAGCCACCAGCCGATTGCCAATAACAAATTGTCAACTGCCGACTCGCCATGTCCCTCCCCCTGATCCTCGCCATCACCGGCGCCTCCGGCGCTCCCTACGCCGTACGCCTCCTGCAGGTTCTGGCGGAGGAACATGTCCCCACCTGGCTCATCGTTTCGTCGCACGGGTGGCGACTGTTGCACACGGAGTGTGCCATCGCCGATCGTGACGGCTTGCAGGAGGCCACCGGCGGCGACTGGTCCAGCATAACGCTCTATCCCAACGACGATCGCGGCGCCCATCCCGCATCCGGGTCGTGCCGTACCAGAGGAATGGTCGTGTGTCCCTGCTCCATGGGCACGCTGTCGGCCATCGCCCACGGATCGAGCCGGTCGCTGATCGAGCGGGCGGCCGACGTGACGCTCAAGGAACGCCGGCCGCTGATCGTGGTGCCGCGTGAGACGCCGCTGTCGCTGGTGCACTTGCGGAACATGACGCTGCTGACCGAAGCCGGCGCCGTGGTGCTCCCCGCCGCGCCCGGGTTCTACCACCGGCCCGAACGCATCGATCAACTAGTCGACTTCGTGGTCCAGCGCGTGCTCGACCGGGTGGGACTCGACATCGAGGTCGCCGATCGCTGGACCGGCGATACCTCGATCGACTGAACTAGATCGACATGCGGCTGGGCATCCTCTCCGACACCCATGGGTTGCTGCGGCCCGAAGTGTTCGACGTGTTCAAAGAGGTCGACCACATCCTCCACGCGGGCGACGTGGGGTCAATCGATATTCTCACGGAACTCGAGGCGCTCGCGCCGGTCACCGCGGTATACGGCAACACCGACGGCTTCGACCTGCGGGCCCGGCTCGAACGGGTGGCCCAAATCGAACTCGACGGTTTCATCATCGTCGTCACCCACGGCGACCAGTTCGGATCGCCGACACCGGCGTCGATGCACCAGGCATACCCCGAAGCCGACGTGCTGGTGTTCGGGCACACGCATCGACCGGTGCTCGAGATGGTGGACATGGTGGTGACCGCCATGAATCCCGGCGGTGCCGGCGCCGAGCGCTTCGGGCTCCCCGCCACGGTCGGGATCATGGAGACCGAGCCGGGGATCCCTCCCCGGGCGCGCCTGGTCCCCTTGTAAGAATGTTCCCTGGGCCGCTCTCGCCCCGCCGCCCCGCCGCCCCGCTCCCGAGCCGCCAGTCCTATCGCTCGTCGTCAGTGGGCGGTGTCTAACTGGCCGCCGCCATCCACTCGGAGAGTGGTGTGGTCCGCCGGAGGGCATCGGGGTGGCGCCGGAACCAACTCATTACCAGCATGATCTCGTCCACCGACTCGCGGGGGATGGTGGTACTCGGCTGGGCCTGACCCAGTTCCTCCGCCACGACCGCGGCGAAGGCCTCCTCCTCGATGGGAGTCGTGGGGTAGGGGAACGTGGCCTTGACCATGCCGCCGCGGATGAGATAGGCCCTGTCGTCGCCGAATACGCCAGGATCGCGGTAGACGAAGCTCAACAGTTCCACGGCAGAGCGGGCCCTGGCAATGGCCGCCAGCAACCATTCGAGTTGCTCGAACTTCTCCCGCCAGCGGGCGGCCTGTTCGAACGTCTGGGCCATGGATGCCGTGGACATGGCCTCTACCACTCGGTCGATCGGCTCGATGGTCCGTCCTTCGAGGAAGGCGCACGCCGAGTCGATCCGGCGGCGGTATTCCGCTTCCGTAACGAACCCGGCGCAGGGTCCGCTGCAGAAGCCGAACTCGTGGCGCATGCACGCCGCCTGGCGAGTGGGCGCGAACAGGTCTCCCTGTTCGGCAAACACGATCGGCATCGAGGTGGCGCAGTCGCGCAATCCCAGGAGGTCGTTCAAGGTCTTCAAGGCGTCGGCCACGCGGCCGGGACTGTCGAACGGGCCGTAGCCCACGGAGTCCTTGTCGGTGATGGCGCCCCCGTGATACACCTTGGGAGCCGGCCCGTCGAGCACCTTGATGAAGGTGGCGCGCCGGACACGATTGAGGTGCACGTTGAATAGCGGGCGATAGCGCTGGATGTGTCGCAACTCGGTCAGATAGGCGGCGAACTCACTGGGCAGGTACTGCCACTCGATGTCCTTGGCCGCATGGAGGATGCGAGCGGCCTTGTCCTCGGGATAGGGAGCCCGGAAGTAGCTCATGAGACGGGACCGAAGCTTCTTGGCCTTGCCGACGTAGATCACCCGGCCCCCGGGGTCGACCATGCGATAGACGCCCGGGCGGTTCTCGGTCAGACTGGCAACCCGTTGCTTCAGGCCGTCGAGATCGCCGACCGGCAGGGCCAGCGCCATCATCCGGCTCACGAGGGGCTGCTCACCGTTGGCAGCGGTAGCAGAAGACGGTAGTCCGGGCGTCGATGGTATGGGTTGCGGCCAGCGGCGTGCCGCAGTTCCGGCAGGGCTCGCCCTCCCGTCCGTAGACGAACAACTGTGTCTGGAAACCGCCGGGTTTGCCGGACGCTGTTCGATAGTCTCGAATGGTAGTCCCCTCCGCGGCCACCGCCGCCCTGAGGATGTCCTGAATGGCCGCCAGCAACCGCCGGCAGTCGGAGGCCGTGAGACTGTCGGCCGGCCGGGACGGATCGATGCCCGATACGAACAGCGCCTCGTTGGCGTAGATATTCCCCACACCAGCAAGACGGCGCTGATCCATGATCACTTTCTTGATGGCCTGCCGGCTGCGTCGGAGCACGGCGCCGAAGGTCTCGGCCGTCAGCGCCGGGTCGAGCGGCTCCGGCCCGATTCGCGCCGAGAAGGATTGCCACTCGTCCGGCCGGAGGAGGTAGATCCGTCCCAGGCGTCTGACATCCCGGTAGGTCAGCCGACGACCATCGTCCAGGGCCATCGTCAACACCGGATAGTCCGACAGGACCACCGGAGTGGACGCGTCGGTCACGTGGAATGATCCGGTCATCCCCGGCTGGACCACCAGGGTGTACTCCTTCATGTCGAACACGGCGTTCTTGGCGCGGCGGTACACGTCGCGAATCTCGGCCCGCCGTATCCCGCGAAGAAACGCCGACCGCGAGCGATTCTTCACCACGTCATCGCGAATCAACCGACTGCGAACAATGGTCCGTCCCCGGACCTGCCGTCGCAGCACCCGCACCATCGTTTCGACTTCAGGAAGTTCGGGCACGATAGAGTGCGCGGTGCGTGGTGCGTGGTGCGTTGGTAACTCCGGTAGTCACTGCCCCCGCTGCCCCCGCTGCTCCCGCTGCCCTCGCTGCCCCCGCTGTCATCCCCGCTGTCCCCGCCTCTCGGCTTCCCTCCATCCTATGTCCCGGCGGAACACCTTGCCTTCGAACTCGATACGGTCGGCTGATTCCCGGCTCAGACGTTGGGCTTCTGGGAACGTTTCCGCCACGGCCGTCACGGCGAGGACTCGACCGCCGTTGACCCGCAGCACGCCGTCTCCGTCCCGCCGGGTTCCGGCGTGGAAGACCGTCACCCCGGCGGGGAGATCGTCGGGAATGGTTATGGCCGCTCCCTTCTCCGGGGCGTCGGGATAACCCTTGGCCGCCAACACCGTGGTGACCGAGGCGCCACCGGTGGTGGCGAGGCTCGTCGGTGGCCCCCCGTTGGCAATACTGCGTAAACAATCGAGGAGGCCTCCAGTGACCAGCGGCAGGACGACCTGAGCCTCCGGGTCGCCCAGACGGCAATTGAACTCCACCACCGAGGGTGCACCCGTGGTGTCGATCATCAGGCCGGCGTAGAGGACGCCGGTGTAGGGCGCACCCTCTTGCGCCAGCGCTCGCAGTGTCGGTCGCAATATGTCGCGATCAATGCGGGCGAGGAGGTCGTCGGTGATCAACGAGACGGGGCTGTACGCTCCCATTCCGCCTGTGTTGGGGCCCACGTCGCCCTCACCGAGCCGCTTGTGGTCCTGTGATACCGGAAGGAGTTGGCACTCCTTCCCGTCGGTGAGCGCCAGGATGGAGCACTCCTCGCCCTCGAGGAACTGTTCCACGACCACCACTTGGCCGGCGGCGCCAAAGCGATCGTCCACCATCATGGTGCGGACGGCGTCCTCCGCCTCGGCCCGGGTGGCACACACCACGGCACCCTTGCCGGCCGCCAGGCCCGATGCCTTGACCACCAGCGGCTCCGCGTGGGCCGCAACGTAGGCCAGGGCCTCGTCGGCGTTGTTGAATGTGGCCGATTGGGAGGTGGGGACGCCGGCGCGGCTCATGATGTCCTTGGCGAAGGCCTTGGACGCTTCGATCCGCGCGCCGGCTTCGGTGGGCCCGAATACCGGATGGCCGGATGCCGTGAGCCGGTCGGCCAGGCCGGCCGCCAACGGCACTTCCGGCCCGACGACGGTCAGGTCGATCCCGTATTGGCCGGCCGCGCGCACCAGGCCGTCGAGGTCGTCGGCCGGGATGGGGATGTTGCTGCCGAGTTGCGCCGTGCCGGGATTGCCGGGGGCGCAGAAGACTTCGCTCGACGGGTCGTCGCGGCGGAAGGCCCAGGCAAGAGCATGCTCCCGCCCTCCGCCGCCGACGACCATGAGCTTCACTCCGATTGGCCTTTCCGGAAGGCCTCTCCCACCTTCTCGGCTGCCTTCTTGGCAGCGTCGACCACCTGAGACACGGTGTCCCTGGCTTCCTGGGCGTAGTAGCCGCCGGCGGCACCGAGATCGTCCTTGAGCGGCCGCTCGTGAGCCTCTTTGCCGCGCCGGGTGTATTCGCCGCGCAAGATGCGCTCGTAGTCGCCGGAGGCGATCCACTGTTGCAGTTCCGCGGCCCGAACCGTGTGGAGCGGGTGGGTGAGCCCGAGGGTGTTGACGATCTTGTATATGATGTCGAGGCCCTCGTTGCTTTCGAGGTACGTGTTGGCCTGCGCCATGAAATCGTCGACGTCGAGTTCGTGGGCCAACCGGCCCTCGCGCATGCCACCCGCCATTTTCATCAACAGCCGTTGCGAGGCCTCGACGTTCTGGCTGCCGAGCAGGCCGGCGCGGTCCGACGACAACTCCGCCTTGCGCGACCACTCCAGAATCGCCAGCCGGATGGGCAGCAGCACGATCCCCGCAAGAATGGGGAGCGCCGCGAAACTGATCGACAGCAAGATGGCGGCGATGGTCCGGTAGAACGCGTGACCGCTGACAACGTGGCCCATCTCGTGGGCCAGCAACACCCGCAATTCGTCTTCCGACAACAGTTCCAGCGCGGCGGTGTGCACCACGATGAACGGATCGTCCACGCCGTAGGCCCCGGCGTTGAACAGCGGGGTCTGCGACACGTACAGCTCCGGCACGGTCGGCCAGTTGAACGTGGCGGCGACTTCTACGTGCAGGGCGTGCAGCGTCTGGTACTGTGTGGGGCCGGTCTTGATGGCGTTGCCCTGGAACAGCAGGCGGATGCCCCGCTCACCGCCCAGCATGGCGACCAGCTTGCGGACAACTTGATCAAAGCCGGGGATGGAACGCAGCGTTTGCAACGCGGCCCGGTCGGCCGGATGCTCCCACGAGACGGCGTCGATCTCCGGAAAGGAGACCCGCTCGCGGGGAGCGGGAGGGTTTGCAGTCATGTTGGACTCACGGAAAAGGGTTGCAGGCCCGTACGATGAGGGCCACTGCTAGTTTCAGAGTGAGACCTCCGTGCGCCGGCCGGCCAGGGCCAGAGCCCGGTCGATGTCGCTGATGAGGTCGTCGACATTCTCGATGCCACAGCTCAACCGTACCAGACTGTCGGTCAATCCCATCTCCGCGCGCATGTCCTGTGGCACTGACGCGTGGGTCATGGAAGCGGGGTGGTTCACCAGACTCTCAACGCCGCCCAGCGATTCGGCCAGGCTGAATATGCGGGTGCCTTCCACGAACCGGCGGGCACGTTCCGGATCCTCGAGGTCGAACGAGATCATGCCGCCAAAGCCGCTCATCTGCCGGCAAGCCAAATCGTACTGCGGGTGGGACGGCAGTCCCGGATAGTAGATCTTGGGGACATCGTCCCGCTCGGCCAGCCACGCGGCGATGGCCCGACCGTTCCGATCGTGTTGCTGCATGCGGAGTGGGAGGGTCTTGGCGCCGCGAAGCGCCAACCAGCAGTCCATCGGGCCGGGGATCGCTCCACCCGCCATCTGGATGAACGATAGCTTCTCCGCCAGATCCTCGCGGTGGCAGACCAGCATGCCCCCGACCATGTCGCTGTGGCCGTTGAGGTACTTGGTGGTGCTGTGGAGGACGATGTCGGCGCCATAGCTCAGCGGCTGCTGGAAGATCGGCGTGGCAAAGGTGTTGTCCACCACCAGCAGGAGGCCGTGGGCCTGCGTGAGGTCGCCCATGGCCTGCAGGTCGGTCAGACGCATCATGGGGTTGGTGGGCGTTTCCGAGAAGATCAGCCGGGTTGTGGGCCGCAAAGCGGCTGCCACCGTGTCGATGTTCCGGGCGTCTACGAAGGTGAACTCGAGTCCCAGCGGGATGTAGAACTCCCGCATCATCCGGGCGCTGCCGCCGTAGATGTTGGCCTCGGAGATGACGTGATCGCCCGCCTTGAGCAGCTTGAGGACGGCGTCGAGCGCTGCCAGACCCGAGCCGTAGGCAATGCCGTGGGTGGCGCCTTCCAGGCTGGCGACGTTGCGTTCGTACGCCTCACGGGTGGGGTTGGCGCTCCTGGCGTAGTCGTAGCCCTTGTGCCGTCCCAGGCCCTCCATGACGTAGGTGGAAGTCTGGTAGATGGGCGGCATGACGGCCCCAGCCTTGGGGTCGGGTTCCTGGCCGGCGTGGACCGCGCGAGTGGCTACGGAGTATTCGAGATCATCGGGGAGAATTCGGGTCATGGCTCGTCGGGTGTGTTTGTGGGAAGCTAATGACCTGCAAGAGGTTGCGGCAAGCCAGCGGTTGAAGAAGCGCGTGCGTCTCTGTTACGTTTGGTGGGTAGGCCGCCTCAGCTACCAACTCGGTATCTTTCGGCACTGTCCATCCACCAGGGCGCTCTCGCGGGAGCGCGTCGAGGGGTTATGAACCACGGTCTCATCGTCAGTGTCTCGGGCATGCGCGGCATCGTCGGTAGCGATCTCACACCCGAGCTGGTAACCCGGCACGCGGCTGCCCTCGGGGCCTGGGCTCGCGCCGCCGGGAACCCGACGGTGGTGCTGGGGCGCGATGCCCGGACCAGCGGCGCCATGTTCGCCATGGCGGCCAAGGCCGGACTGATCTCGGTCGGCGCCGAGGTGATCGATTTGGGGATAGTCCCTACGCCGACGGTACAGTTGGCGGTGGAACACCACCATGCCGGCGCCGGTCTCATCCTCACGGCAAGTCACAACCCTGTCGAGTGGAACGCGCTCAAACTGGTCGGTCCCGACGGGGTCTTCCTCGACGCCCAGGATGGGGCAGCCGTCCGCGACCTGGTAGACCAAGGCCCCGACCGCGTCGATTGGGCTGGTCTCGGCAGCGTGCGGGAGGATACTGAGGCAGTGTCCCGTCACATCGACCAGGTTCTGGCCCTGCCCCAGATCGACGTGGAGCTGATCAGGTCGAACCGGTTCCAGGTGGCGCTCGATTGCGTCCGCGGCGCCGGCGGCACCATCATGCCGGCCCTTCTCGAACGGCTCGGGTGCCACGTGTCGGCCATCAATCTGGAGATCGACGGCCGGTTCCCCAGGCCACCGGAGCCGGTGCCCGAGCACCTCGATGAGTTGGGCCGGCTGGTCAGGGACAGCGGCGCCCAGATCGGATTCGCCGTCGACCCCGACGTCGATCGGCTGGCGCTGGTGGACGAGCACGGACGGGCCATAGGCGAGGACTACACCCTGGCCTTTGCCGTGCAGGCCGTGCTCGGCCGGAACGGTAGGGGAGCTGGGCCTGACGGCAGGGCACCCGTGGTGGTGGCCAATCTGTCCACCAGCCTGGTCGTCGAGGATGCCGCGACATCGGCCGGGGCGGTGTTCGAGAGGGCTCCAGTGGGCGAGGCCAACGTGGCACAATTCATCCAGCAACACGATGCCGTGATCGGTGGGGAGGGGAACGGGGGGGTGATGTTCCCCCAGGTCCATACCGGCCGCGACGCCCCGGTAGGCTTGGCCCTAATCTTGCATCTGCTTGCTACCACGAAACTTACGGTGTCCGGCCTGGTGGAAGCGGCGCCCCGCTACAGCATCGTGAAGGTCAAGGTACCCCGCCGTGACAATCTGGCGCGTACCTACCAGCGGTTACAGAGTCGTTTCGCGGATGCAACGGCGGACTCCAGGGATGGGCTGCGGCTGGCGTGGCCGGGGCGGTGGGTACATTTGCGGCCGTCGGGCACCGAACCCGTCATCAGGATCATCGCCGAGGCCGCAACGGCGGACGATGCCGAGGCGCTGGTCAGTGAGTGCAGGGATGTCTTGGACGCTTAAGGAAGTGGGACTGCCATGTGTGGTATCGTAGGGTATGTGGGCTTCCGTCCCGCGGCTGATCTGATCATCAGGGGGCTCAGGCGACTGGAGTACCGGGGGTACGATTCCGCGGGCCTGGCCGTGCTGAACGGCGGCGGGCTGTCGGTCACCAAGGCGTCCGGCAAATTATCCAGTCTGGAGAAGAAACTGGGGGCAACCCTCCCGCAGGGAACGGTCGGCTTGGGCCATACCCGCTGGGCCACGCACGGTGCTCCCACCACTACCAACGCCCATCCTCACACCGACCAGACCGGCCGCATCGCGGTAATCCACAACGGCATCATCGAGAACGCCGGCGCCATCCGCACGGCGCTGGAGCAACGCGGTCACACGTTCGAGTCCGAAACCGACACCGAAGTATTGGCGCACCTCATCGGGGAGCTGTACCAGGGCGATCTCGAGCTTGCCGTCGCCGCCGCCCTGCGCGAGGTGGACGGCGCCTACGGCATTGCGGTCATCTCGGCCGACGAGCCGGACTGCCTGGTGGCGGCGCGCAAGGGATCCCCCCTCATCGTTGGTGTGGGTGACGGCGAGTGGTTCGTGGCGTCCGACGCCTCCGCCTTGCTCGAGCACACTCGCTCCGTCGTGTATCTGGACGACGGTGAGATGGTCGTTCTCACTCGCGACGGCTACCGGGTCCGCAGTCTTGACGTCATGGAGATCAGCAAGAAGATCGACCGGATCGAGTGGGACTTGGCCACGATCGAACGCGGCGGGTTCGAGCACTTCATGTTGAAGGAAATCTTCGAACAACCCACCAGCCTGAGCAACACGCTCAGCGGTCACCTGTTGGAGGACGAAGGGACCGCGCGTCTCGAGGGGCTCAACCTCACCAACGATGAACTGAAGCAGATCGACCGGATCATCATCACCGCCTGCGGTACGTCATGGCACGCGGCGCTCATCGGCGAGTACATGATCGAGGAGCTGGCCCGGGTGCCGGTGGAAGTCGAGTACGCCTCGGAGTTCCGCTACCGCAATCCGGTGGTGGACCAGCGAACGCTGGTCATCGGCATTTCCCAGTCCGGCGAAACCGCCGACACCCTGGCGGCGCTGGTCGAAGCGAAAAACCGGGGCGCCAGGACCATTGGCCTGGTCAACGTGGTGGGCTCGACCATCGCTCGCGAGGTCGACGGCGGCACTTACCTGCACGCCGGTCCCGAGGTCGGTGTGGCCAGCACCAAGGCGTTTACCAGCCAATTGGCGGCGCTGGCGCTGTTCACTCTGCGGCTCGCCCGGCTCAAGAGCCTGAGCATCCTGCAGGGGCGGCAATTCGTCGAAGCGCTGCAAGCGCTTCCCGGCCAGATCGAGGAGATCCTCGGCCGCGTCGATGAGATCGAATCGCTGGCCGAGCGGTTCCTCGATACCAGCAACGCCCTCTACCTGGGGCGCGGCGTCAACTTCCCGGTGGCGCTCGAGGGTGCGCTCAAACTGAAGGAAATCTCCTACATCCACGCCGAAGGCTATCCGGCCGCGGAAATGAAGCACGGCCCCATCGCGCTGATCGACGAAAACATGCCCGTGGTGTTCATCGCCCCGCGGGACGCCGTGCACTCTAAGATCGTGTCCAACATCGAAGAAGTGAAAGCGCGCGGCGGCAAGGTCGTGGCGCTTGTCAACGACGGCGACCACGAAATCGAGCGTCTCGCCGATGCCACGTTCACCATCCCCGAAACACTCGACCTCCTGACCCCGATCCTCACGACCATCCCCTTGCAACTCGTGGCGTACTACGTTGCGGTCCGAAGGGGGTGTGACGTCGATCAGCCGCGCAACCTCGCCAAGTCCGTGACCGTAGAGTAGCAGCTGTCAGATCTCAGCTGTCAGCTATCAGACAGCCGACAGCCGACAGCTGACAGCTGACAGCTGCCGCCTCCCCCCCGGAGTCCCCATTGCGCGTAGTGCTCCAACGCGTGACCGAAGCCTCGGTCACTATCGACGGACACGAAGTCGGCCGGATCGGCCCGGGCTACTGCTTGCTGGTCGGGTTTACCGACGGCGACACTCGTGAGGACGTTGCCTGGATGGCCGCCAAGGTCTCCGGGCTCAGGTTGTTCGCCGACGAAGACGGCAAGATGAACCTGGCGTTGGCCGACGTCGGCGGCGCCGTCCTCGTGGTGTCGCAGTTCACTCTCTACGGCAATGTCCGGAAGGGCCGGCGACCTTCCTTCATCGCGGCGGCCAGGCCCGAGACGGCCATTCCGCTGTACCAGGAATTCCTCGATGCCCTCCGCGGCCTGGGGCTCACGGTCGCCAGCGGCGAGTTCGGTGCCATGATGGCTGTCGAGATCCACAACGACGGTCCGGTCACTCTTCTGTTGGAGCGCACCAAGGGTGCGTGAACTGATTCTGGCGTCCCGTTCCCCTCGCCGGCGGCAGTTGCTGGAAATGCTGGGCATTCCCGTTCAAGTCCGCCCGGCCGACATCCACGAAACCACCCGTCCCCACGAGACGCCTGCCGAGTACGCCGAGCGGTTGGCGGTCGAGAAAGCCGGCGCGGTGCCCGGCGAGTACGTGCTGGGAGCCGATACCATTGTCGTGCTCGACGGGGACGTGCTGGAGAAACCCGCCGACGCGGAAGAGGCGGTCGCCATGTTGCTGCGGTTGCAGGGGAGGACGCACCAGGTAATCACCGCGTGCGCCCTACAATCTCCCACAGGCCTTCATACCGCAACGGACGTCACCCGGGTGACCTTCCGGCCGGCGACGGAGGACATCATCCGGGCCTACGTCGCCACGGGGGAGCCGCTGGACAAGGCGGGCGCCTACGGCATCCAGGGATATGGTGCCGCTCTCGTCGAGGGGATCGAGGGTGATTTTTTTGGGGTAATGGGCCTGCCGGTACGACGGGTGCTCGACCTCCTCGAGCAAGGCGGCTGGCCCTACGTCTTCAACCGGTAGACCGCGATGGGCTTGGCTTTTCCCTTTAGCGCCACCTCGTCGATCTTCTCCACGTCAGGCCGCGTGGCCAATAGCGAGTAGAACGGTTCGCTGATGATGATCTCGCCCGGTCCGGCCTTGGACGCCAGGCGGGATGCCACGTTGACCGCGTCTCCAATGACGGTGTATTCGAGACGGCGGTGACTCCCGATGTTGCCGACAAACACGTCGCCGTGGCTGATGCCGATGCCGACCCCGATGGGTGGCCGGCCCTCTTCCTGCCACTTGGTGTTCAACTCGACGATGCCGTGCTGCATGGCAATGGCCGCCTCGAGCGCGCGCTCCTGATCTCCCTCGGTGGCGATCGGAGCCCCCCACAGCGCCATCACCGCGTCACCGATGAACTTGTCGAGCGTGCCCCCGTACTCGAACAGGATGTCCACCATCTCGGTGAAGTACTCCGTCAACAGCTGGGCGATCGCGTCCGGGGTCATCCCCTCCGACAGGGTGGTGAATCCGCGTATGTCGCTGAATAGAATGGTGACCGGCCGCCTGTCGCCCCCTAGCGACACGCCCTCCTGCTGGCCCACGATCGCCGCGGCCACGTTGGGGGCGAAATATCGCTCGAAATTGGACCGTACCAACGCCTCCTGGCGAAGGCGCTCGGCATAGCGGACCTTGTTGATGGCCACGGCCGCGATGCCGGCGTACGCGATCAGAAACTGCAGGTCGTCGTCGCTGAACGCCTCGGTGGCCGCGAGGTTGTCGACGTAGAGCACGCCGAGTACCGAGATCGGAAGAGCACACGTCTGAACTCCAGTCACACTGATATATCTCGTATGCCGTCTTCGGCC
>CAJVYZ010000020.1 GCA_913009915.1 uncultured Gemmatimonadota bacterium
AATCGGTGCTCTTCACCGGCAGACCCTCGGTCGCACACGGGACACCGGTCGCTCCACCCTGGGTGTCGGCCCGGCACTTGGAAAGGATGGATACCTGGGGACCGGCGTAGAATTGCACGCCCAGGGCACCCTCCATCGGGACGTCGACAGTAAACAGCACGGGGACTTCAAAATACTCGATCTTGAAGGTCGTGGACGGGGTAATGTTGCGTGTGGCGCCCTTCTGGACGTACAGGAATTCCGGCCTGAGCCCAATCATCCCGTTCAATTCGAGACCGACAAACCCGCCGGCCGCGAACCCCGTGCGGCTGTTGAACGCGTCCGAGTTGTTCCCCCGGAAGCTGGAAAACGTCGGCCCCACCAGGACACCTATGCCTTGAATCTGGGCTTCGGCCTGCCTCCCGTTCCCGATCCCTATCATCCCCACTATGAACGCCATGGCGATTACTCGACTCATCAGGTTCCTCCTTGCCGCATGAACGATCCGCGAAGCTGAAAGATTGAAGGAATGGGGACTCCCCGCAACGGTGCCCGCGACACGCGGACACCGCCGTGGTGTCAGGGACGCCTGGGGATCACAACCAACAGCTGCGCGGCGGCCACAGCAATGATTCAAGTCGCTCAATGAGGGGGGAAGCTCTTCATGATCTTTCGAACCACCTCAGGGACCTTCTCGCCCGGATTTTCCGCCTTGATCGCTCCCGACCCGATCCCCCGCCACACCAGTGTGTCGGTCCGGGCGTCAATGACATCGATGACCAACGTCCCTTGGAGCGACTGCGAATAGTTCCTGTTGAGGACTGCGGGCTCCTGCCCTTTCTTCCATTCGTTGTACCCGTACCCCAGGTGGTTTCCCGGATGCCAGCTATCATAGGGTTGGCCGGAGTTCGAGTACCACTGGCTGACCTCGGATTTCCTGCTGATTCTCAGGAAATACGCGACGTGTACATCCGCGGAATCGCCTTCCATCCGACGGATACCCCTGCCCTCCAACTCCTGCTCAATGGAACTGGTGATCCGCTCGTTGAGCCGTGGCGAGTTGAGCAACATTTCGTTCGCTGTGGTTTCAGGCGTCCCCGTGGTGATGGTGTCCGGCAGTATGCGCCAGTGAAAGCTGTGATAGCTGGCGAACGGAGCCGCACCGTCGAACTCCGATTGCACGGTGATCTTCGAGCAACCCGCTAGGACCATGAGAAGTACCAGATTCACTGCATTGCGCATAGCTATCCTCCAACCATTCAGCCTTACCGGGTTAGTCCTCGGACCGGAACGGCACATCCACCACCATCCCATCCCTGGCAACTTCGGCGTTGTGGAACACCGCGGTCGCCTCGTCCACCATCTCCAGAGCCTCCCTGCTGTACCGGGCGGAGATATGAGTGAGCACCAACCGGCCTACCCCAGCGTCCCGTGCAGTTTCCGCCGCCTGGCGGGCGGTCGAGTGGCCGGTCTGCTGCGCCCGGTCGGCTTCCTCGTGGGAGAACGTGGCCTCGTGGATCAACAGATCCGCGCCCCTGGCAGCCTCGACCACCGCCGCAGTGGGACGGGTATCGCCGGTGTAGACTACCGTCCGCCCAGGTCGTGCTGCCCCCACGAGATCTTCGGGCGAAACCCGAGACCCGTCGGCCATCTCCACCGTTTCGCCGCGGTGGAGCGCTCCCCACAATCGGCCCTCGGGCACGCCGGCCTCTCGGGCACGCTCGGGGTTGAACCGTCCCAGTCTGTCGTGCTCCACCAGGGAGTATCCGACCGTGTTGGCTCGGTGGTCGGTCGGGAACACCGCGATGTCATACTCGGCGCGTGCCAGTCGATCGCCCGCGGCGACCTCGACGATCTCCACCGGGAACCTGGTCCGTTCGATACCGACGTTCAGCACCGCCCCGAGAATCCTGTGCGCGGGCTTGGGGCCGTACAGCGTGATACCCTCCGTCCGGTCCTGCAATCCCATGGTTCTGATCAGGCCCGTAAGGCCGAGGATGTGGTCGGAGTGATAGTGGGTAAAGAAGATCTCGCGCAGTGAAAACCCCACGCCGTAGCGCATCATCTGGCGTTGGGTGCCCTCTCCGCAATCGAATAACAGCATCTCGCCCTCACGGTGCACGGCCAGAGCGCTGACGTTGCGATCGAGCGTGGGAATGGCGGCACCGGTTCCCAGGAACGTGACACTGAGCATGTGGTAAGGTATCTCGGCCTCAGGCGCGGCAGAAGGGGAACTCCGCGGGACACCGGCGCGGCTATATTCGGACCGTGACATCATTCGTCGTGTCCCAACCGTTCCTGACCCGCGGATGTGCGGCGGCTCTCCTGTCGCTCGCCGTTCCAGCGCTAGGTCTTTCGCAGGCCGCGACCAAACAGGCCAGGCCGGATACAGTCGTGCAGGTCGTGCCGGGTTTTGAATACCGGACCTTCGGCAAGCAAGCCTGGCTGTTCGGCTCCGGCTACCGCCACTTATGGGCCGACACCATCACCGTTCCGCTGCTGGACCTCGAACGTGTGAGCGGCGGGCTCACCCCTGTCTGTTCCCCGGCCACGCTCCTCACCGAGGACCTGCGGTTCTCCTCGGACGACGGCCCCAACCTGCTGTTCCGCTCGATCAACAAACAGTTCGCGGGGAGGTATCTGCCGCCTTCTCTGCGACGTAGCCTTGCCGGACAGCTAGTCCAGGACATCGTCAGCGCGAATCATCCGGCCGGGCCCCTCGTCGCACCACCGTTGTACCACGCTCTGGGGATTCCCTATCCCCGATCGACCCTGGTGTCCCTCCCCGACAGTCAGTCACTGGGAGACTTCGGCAAGGACTTTGGCGGAGTGCCGGGCTTCCTGAGCGTCGAGTTGGCTCCCGGCCTAGTGGCCGTGCCCGAGCTTCGGGAGACCGTCGAGATCATCACCACCGAAGAGTTGTGGGAGCGCACCCGTCGGGGAGACGACGTGGTCGACGCCCACGCCTATCTCACCGCCCGCCTCATGGACGTCCTGGTAGGCGACGCGGGGGTCAACTACAGCCGGCTCCGCTGGGGCCGTCTTGCCGGAGTTGAGCCGCGCGTGTGGCGACCCATTCCCTGGGATCGCGATCACCCATTCACCAACAATGACGGGTTGGCAAAGTGGTACGCGCGCTTCTATCTCCCGGACCTGGTGCGCTTCGGCCGGGAATACCCCAGCATCTACGGACTCACGCGGATGGCGTCGGTACTCGACAGGCGGTACCTGTCCGGCTTGGGGCTGCCGGTTTGGGATTCGGTCGTGAGCGTCATCCAGACCCGCATCAGCGACAGCCTGATCGACGAATCAGTGGGCCGCATGCCGCCGGAGATGTTCATTCAAGACGGGGCCGAGCTTGCCGCGGTCCTCAAGGCTCGCCGGGACGCGCTCACGGAAGCCGCGGAGCGCTACTACCGGCTTCTTGCCAAGTCTGTGAACATCCACGTCACCGGTGACGGCGATGTGGTGGAGGCAACCCGCCTGTCGAACGAGCGCCTGGGACTCTCGCTGTGGCGGGCAAACGCCGAAGAGGACAAGGTCGACAGTGTGCCCTACCTCACCCGAGTGTTCCGCCGGGACGAGACTGGCGAGATCCGGCTGTACCTCGATGGCCTGGACGACAGCGTGGCCATCCGCGGCGAGGGGACCCAACGCATCAAGCTGCGCATCATAGCTGGTGAGGGAGAGGACGTCATCGATCCGTCCACCAGCCCGGAAACGGAAGTATACCGCCCGGGAGGCGAGCCGGCCGCTATCATGGCAACCATCATTCAGCCACGGTTCGGCGGCCACGTCACGTTCAACCGTACTCCTCAATCGGTCTCGCACGCTTGCGCGGTGTCTCCCTCGCAACCCGCTGCAGACCTCCGGGCACCGGCCCGCGATTGGGGCACGGCTTGGATCCCCATACCCGCCCTGGGGTATATCAGCGGGCTCGGCGTCTACGCCGGGGCTGGGGTATCCAAGACCGACTACGCGTTTCAGGCGTATCCCTTCAAGGCACAGCATGCCCTCTGGGGTGGCTACGCCTCGACGCCGAGCTCGTTCTTTGCCGAGTACTACAGCGATTTTCGCCGGGTTGTGGGCCCGGTCGGCGGATACCTGGGCGCCAGCATATCCGGAGTGGCCAATCCTGAATTTTACGGCATCGGCAACGAAACCGCCAAAGATCAACCGGACTCGTTCTATCAGATAGAGCAGGTCGAAGGTGCCGTGACACCTCTGGCCACTCTTAACCCCAAGGCCTATACCCAGATCGCCGCCGGGGTGTACTACAAGCACTCCCGAACACCGCTCGGCGCCGGCAACATCATCGACGTCCTGCAACCGTTCGGCGGCGGCGACGTCGATGAAATCGGTCTCACATCGTACTGGAGATTCGACAGCTACGACAACAACATCGCCACGCCGACCGGTCTGCAACTCAACATCAACGCCCAACTCGGTTTTGTTTCCGGGGATTCCGTCTATGGGGCACTCTCGGCGGACGTTTTGGGATTCACGTCCACCGACCGCCTCCCTGGCAACCCAACATTGGCCGTCCGGGTGGGGGGCCAGCAGAACATCGGGGCTTATCCCTTCTACGGCGCCGCTTACCTCGGCGGGACGGACAACCTCAAGGGCTACGCCCCCAATCGCTTTGCCGGAGACGCCTCGGTCTACCTCAATTCCGAACTGCGCGTGTTTCTCACGGAGATCCGCTGGCCGATCCCGGCCAACTTCGGCATTCTAGGTATCGCCGACGTGGGGCGGGTATTCGTGAGCGGGGAAACGTCCAGAGTATGGCACAGCGGCTTCGGCGGCGGAGTATGGTTCGGGCTACTACGCTCAGGCCAGGGGCTCAATCTGGCCCTGGTCGACGGTGAGAGCTTGCGCCTGTACATTAGTACTGGTTTCATCCTCAAGAAGAAACGCATCTTCTGATCGAAGCAACCTCCTCCCGAGGACCCAAATGCGCATCTTGGTGTTCGGCTCCATCCTCCTGTTGGCCGTCGCGGCGGAGATCGAGCCACTGACGGCTCAAGACATCCCCCACGACCAATACCTCAATTACATGCCCCTGGAGTATCATCGCATCGTGCGGCAGACCGATGCCAGTGCGGCGTTGCAACTCTATGGCGATCCCGACGCGCCCGGCTTCCGCGACGAGGATCCCCGGGACGGCGTCGACGACACCCGCGGGCGGCTGTTCCACCAGCTCGGAGTACGCTTTGCGCCATACCTAGTCAAGAACACCACGGCCGCCCCGATGGACTTCAAGAAGTTCATGGATCAGTCTTCCTCGTTCCTGTTGTACGTGGATCGGTGGAACATCGGCGTGCGGCCGCCCGACCTCGACGGCCAGGAGACCATTGACTGGGCCAACCTCCTCAAGGCCCCCTGCGAGATCAGTGGACCGGGTGTCCAGATAGGCCCACCAAGCAGGAGTTCGGGTAACGACGACTGCCGCTTGATGAACCTGCTCCAAGAGTTCGACCCGTTCAATCCCACCGACCCCCGGTTCAACGATCCCAGCCGAGCCACGGATTACGACCCGTTCACCGTCATGTACTTCAACTTTCCTGGAGACAGTCCCGAAACCTGGAAACTGGAATACGAACAGATCATCTCGGGCAACCTGCCGCACAAGTATCAGGACTACTCCAAGATCTACGTCCACCCGTTCCTGAAGGCGATCCGAAGCAACCTGGAGGGTGTGCAAGGGTACGAATTCGTGCTCCAGTATTGGCTGTTCTATCCGTTCAATGACGGCGGCAACAACCACGAGGGCGACTGGGAACACCTCAACGTGGCTATTTCACCGATGTCGGCAGTGGAACGCTACCTGACCGAAGAGGAAGTGAACGGAATACTGAGCAGCGATCCCGGTGCGCTCGACGGCGCGGATCCTCTGGTCATCAAGCGCATCGATTTCTACTTCCACCATCAAGTGATGATGGTGGACTTCGGTAGTCCCAACGTGTACCTGCCGCAAGCCCAATGGGACTCGGTAATGCGCCATCGCGAGAAGGAACTCGTGTCGGAAGATTTTCTGTGGAAGTCGGCTCGCTACATGGCCTACCAGGACGACGCCGAAACCATCATCAACACCCATCCGATCGGTTACATCGGCGCCGACAACAAGGGACTCGACCAGCTCCTTGCCGCACCCGGAGGCAAGAACCGGGATTCACACGGTACTTACCCCTTCACCGGCCTCTACAAGGACGTCGGCCCCGGTGGATCGACAGAGCAGATCAAGAGCCGCTGGGACCACCGCAAGTATTTCGCCGACGTGTCGAGAGGGTTGCCGACGGAAGTCGCGGCCTACGATCTCGCCGGGCGGGTGGAGGTCATCCCCGACTGGGAGGTATTCCACCCCATGCTGGCCGATGAGCCGGCTGTCCGCCAGGACTGGAGCTGGATGGTGTTGCCGATCCGCTGGGGATACCCGGCCTCGGAGTCGCCATTCGCGGGTTTCATCGCCAACGCGGAGACCGGCAACCTGGCGCCTCCCGGACCGACCTATCAGTCGAGCTGGAACACGTCCGGCGCCAGTGCCGGGTTCCACCACTACAACCCACACAAGTTCTCGTCACTGTTCCCGCTGGGCTATCAGGACACGTTCAACAACAGCCTCGGGTTCATCAACGGCATCACCTCGACCCTATTGGTCCTCCCGCCGATCGACTTCCTGTGGCGCGTGGTGGCGGCGCCGTTTCGCGCCGCCATCAATAAGCCGGTGCCGGTGTTCTTCCCTACCGAAAAGGTGCCCTTCCGATTCCTGGGCCTGTTCGGCGGTCCGGCAGCCGAATTCATTTCCGAAGACTTCAACCTCCTATTCCTCGACTCGACGCTGGCAATCCCGATATTCACCAGACCGGAACTCTCGACCGATACCGGCTTCGTGGCGTTAAACGAATCGATCCACGCCAGTAACACCAGCTTCATCTTCGGGGGCTCGCTGTTCCTCGGCAAACGACTGGTGACCACCAACACCATCCGTAATTCGCACCATGAAATGGGGTTCGATCTTCTAATATTGCCGACCCAACGGACGTACCAGGTACGGGGAAACCTGAACCTGTGGGAGTGGGCCGGCAGCCTCCGCTACAACCTGGCCACGGAGAAATTCCAGCCGTACCTCAAGATCGGCTATGGACTCAGTTGGTACCGCCTTCAAGACGTCACCACACAGATCGTCGGGACCGACGCCGATCCGGTAGCGCTCGACCCTCCCCAGGGCCTGTGGGTCAGGCAGCCGTGGCGCGATGACCAGGGCAACACCGACGCCTTCGCCAATCTGTGGCCCAACACGCTCCATTTCGGGGGCGGCATCGAGTTGATCCCGGTCACCAGCCGGGCTCCGATTCCCAGAGGGATCGACGTGAGCCTCCTGCTGGACTACTCCCATTTTCGCCACGCGCTGGGTGTCAAACGCACTCTGGTCGAGGGTGTGACTTTCGAGGGCGGTGAGCGTGACAGGACCGTCACCAGAAACGTGGTGACGCTGGCGCTGTCGCTGGGGTTCTAGGAAACTCGGGACTACTGAACTGGAGAACTGGGGAGAAAGTCATTGAAGTTTCCCCAGTTCCCTAGAACAATTCAACCTTGATGTTCAGCTTGCCGGGCGAGGCCGTGAGGGTGTCGATCAGCGCCTGGATGGACCGCTGGGTCTCGATCAATCCCTGATACAGCGTGGTGTCGGTCACCAGTTTGCCCAGCGTGCCCTTGCCGCTGTTCATATTGACGAGGAGCGTGTCCATCCGGGCGGTGGTCACGGTGAGTTGCCGAGTCATGGCCTTCAACCCGGCGGCGGTAGAATCGAAATTGCTGAGCATATCCCGAAACGTGGGACTGGCGATGGCACTGTCTATCCGGGTAGTCAGGCGCCGCATCGCCGCCAGAGTCCGGGTGAGTTCTCCCATCGGCCCGGCGGCCGTGTCGGCCAGTACCTGAAACATCTCCTGCGACGCCAGGAAGGTTTCGTGCAAGTCTTGCGACAACTGCGTGGTGAACATGATCGCCATGCTGTCCATCAGCGCCTCGGCCCTTTTCACCATGCCCGACCCCAAGTCTGCCAACCCGCCGGTCAGAGAGCCTGGGATCTCACCACCGTCCGCCAGCGGCGTGGCTGAAGTCCCGGGGAAATAGTCGAGCACCACGTCGCCGATGAGTCCGATCGAGGTGATGGAAGCCGTCGCGTCTTCCCGTGGCAGGACGTCCGGGTTGGATAGGTTCAGACGCACCGCGACGTCGCCCACCGCTCTGAAGTCGATTCGCTCCACATTGCCCACGTCGACGCCGGACACCCTGACGGCCGATCCGCGCTTGAGGCTTCCGATGTTGCTGAACGTGGCCGTGTAGAGGGTCCCGCCGCCGAATGACCGGCCCTGCAGCCACAGCGTCCCGGCCAGGAACAAGACCACTGTCACCAGTACCATGCCGCCGACGGCCGTTGCCTGTTTATAGTGCAGATCCATAAGGTACGCTCACGCCGCAAAAGAAGGGTTTTCGAAGTCGCGCTCGAGAAAGGCCTTGACCTCGGGACGGGAGGACTCCATGAACTCCTCCTTGGTCCCCTCCAAGACGATCTTCCCGTTGGCCAGAAGCGCAATGCGGTCGGCAACCCGGAAGGCACCACGCACGTCGTGGGTAACCGTGACGCTGGTGACACCCAGTTCCTCCGCCAGCCGCGTCACCAGGTTGTCGATGATATCAGCGTTGACGGGGTCGAGTCCCGACGTTGGCTCGTCATACAGCAGGTACTTGGGTTCGCCGGCGATCGCCCGAGCGATGCCCACCCGTTTCCGCATCCCACCTGACAGTTCCGCCGGCAGCTTCCAGCTCGTGTCTGCTGCCAGGTTGACCAACTCCAGGCATCGTTGCACGCGCTCGGCGCAATAGTCGCGGTCGCGATAGTGATCGGAATCGACGATGCCGATGCGGATGTTCTCGAACACATTCATCGAATCGAACAAGGCGCCATTCTGGAAGACGTAACCTATGCGGGTGCGCAACGCCGCCAGTTCCTTGCGGCGGAGCCGCGCAACCTCCAGACCGTCGACCAGGACCCGGCCGAGATCGGGACGGATCAACCCATTGATGTGCTTGAGGAGCACACTCTTGCCGGTACCCGACGGGCCGAGTAGGGCAACCGTCTCCCCTTCCAGCACGTCGAAGTTGACCCCGTCGAGGACGACCTGGTCGCCGAAGCGCTTGTGCAGATTGGTGATTTCGATCATCCGTGCAACAGCACCCGGGCCAGAAGCGTGTCCAACAGCAGGATCAAGACCGAGCTCACCACCACCGCCGTGGTGGTAGCCTTACCGACGCCCTCGGCACCCTGCTGGGTGCTGAACCCCATGTAGGTCGAAGTCACGGCGATCGACACGGCGAAGGCAAAGGCCTTGATGACGGAGTAGTAGGCGTCGAAGTCCCGCCAGAACGCACGAGCGCCATAGCTGAAATCCGAGTTGGTGATCGGCAACACCTGCATGGCAAAATACCAACCGGAGGCTACGCCGATCACATCGGCCAGGACGGTCAGCACCGGAATCATCAACATGCACGCTAGGATCCGGGGCACCAACAAGTGTGATGCCGGTGAGCGCCCCAAGCTCTCCAGCGCGTCGATCTGCTCGGTCACCCGCATGGTGCCCAGCTCCGCGGCGTAGCGCGCACCGATCCTGCCGGCCAGCACCAGGGCGGTCAGGACCGGGCCCAACTCCAAGATGATGGACTCCACCACCAGGCTGCCAACGATGTAGAGCGGAATGCTCCCGGTAAACTGATAGCCGGCCTGCAGGGCCGTGACCGCTCCGGCAAAAGCCGAGACCAGCACAATGATGAACAAGCTGCCGATGCCCACATTGTACGACTCCTCGATGGTCCGCGGCAGCCAGATGCGCCACTCCGCCAAGCCACGGACGAACTCGGCCAACATTCTCGTCACCCGACCGACAGCCGCCAACGCGTGCAGGACATACGTCCCGACGGCGTGGGGAAGTGAAAGAATGGTCGGTGTCGAAGTTACGGTCATCGGCGCTATACACCCGGTGGATGCGGTCGGTACGGGAACCCATCGGTCACCGTCCACGTGTTGAGGCTATATTGTGGCCCATCCAGCAGCCGAAGTCTAGCCCCCCGTTCAACCCCCACGCCAACGCCAACATGGCGGCGGCGCTACATGGGCCGGCCATAAAGCACCCATCGAATTAGCTACCATCATCTGCCGGCCGGAGAACCATGGGACTCCCGGCGATGCCTCGTCAAACGGGAATGCAGGACCGAAGAAGAGGTGCCGCAGAAACCCCGGTAATCACCAGCGGATGAGCACGAGCGCTTACAGCATGACCGCAGAGATCAGCGCTACTAGTGCCAGCGTCCCCGCGATGGAGCTCAGAATGCTCTGGCGTTTGCGGAGGAGGAGAAAGAGCGGTGCGGTGTTTCCCTGGGGATCTATGCGGGACAGCTTAGCCGCCGTCGGCAGCGCGGCCAACAGCACGACCAGGGCGCCGATGGCGCCCGCGGCCTGCATGACGAACAGCCAGTGACTCGCCTGGGCCATGGCCGCACCGGGGTATTTGTCTACCGTGAGCCACAAGCCGGAAAGGAGGACGATGGCCGCTCCGGGAGCGATGATGCGGCTGGTGATGGCGGCTTGTAGTCGAGCGACAGCCGCAAACAGTTCGGGCGCTTCACGGCGGGACGCCGCACCGACGACCATGCTCGCGAGGGCGCCACCGAGCCACAGCACGAATCCCATCAGGTGAACCAGGACGACAACTCGTATCATGGTGAAGCACTCCCTTCGGTGTGTGATCCGCGGAACATCAAGACGTCGTCGATGGGCTCACGCCCCGCAAATCCGGTATCGACCTCGTGCCAATGCGAGACGTGCTCCTCACCCAGCCACCAGCACAGAAAAACCAATCGATCATGGCGCAACGCGTAGAAGTCCACAAGGCCGTTCTCGAACCCCTTGAACACGCAGCCGATTTGCTCCAGCTCACGCAGGCACTCGTTGATCCGTTCGGCGTGTGCCATGACGTTCTGGCGGGCCGACAGCAACTCGTCCGTCTCACCGTCGTCCGCCTTGGCGCCCCCACTGAGCATCTCATAGTCGGCGACGGCACTTCGCCACCGGGGATACTCGTCAGTGAGGTCCCGTGTTATCCGTCGAACCAGGGGCAGAGTCTCTTCGGCCTCATCCACACTGAAGATTTTCACGCGGCCTCTGCAGGCGTGGGGAAATCCGTGTCGCCACCGACGCACGGATCGCCACCAATGCTTGTGGACAGGTGATGGCGGGTATGCTCTGTGGCACCGTGCTGCATTCACCTGGCAATTTCATCAAAGGGACAGACTTCGGTCAACCCCGGAGCCCGACACATTCTCATTCTGTAACATTTCAGTCACCGCTACGTAGCCGCGCGACTCGTAGTCTCGGATTTTCTCGACCTCGAACGTCACCCCGCTCTCAACCCTCGGCCGGACATACAGCAATTGGGGAAGTCCCTCCGTCCGACGCCACCATTCGAGCGCGCTTTGGGTGGCACCGGCCATGAGGATCCCGACGGCGTCCCCGTGGGCTCGCATGAGCGGAGGTACCCGGGGGGCGGCTCCGCCTCGCTCCTCGAACCCCGGGCCGACGTCGATGGCGATGACGAGGTCGCACGGGGTCTTGGCGGCTACCTCGAGCGGAAGGACGGCCCGAATGCCGCCGTCTCCCAGCCGCCGGCCGTTGATGACGGTCGACGGATAGTACACCGGGAGGGCCGCGCTGGCGTAGAGGACGTCGATCAGCGGGGCATCTTCACCGCCGGCGCCGAACAGCACCAGTTCACCGCTGTCGAGATCGGTGGCGGTAACCGTCAGGGGGATTTCGAGGTCGCCGAATCGGTGGGCAGGCACGATTCGTTCGATCGTGCGCCGGAGCGGCGACGCCCGGAGCACCGAGCGCGCCCGGATGCCGGCCAACAGGGCCAGCGGGTTGATGGAGGCGACATCACTCCGCTTCATGGACGACACGTCGTCGCTGAGCGCGTCGGGTGAGCGGCCGCTCGCCAGCCCCCCCCCGACGATTGCGCCCACGGCCGTCCCCCCCACCCCTCTTTTTCCTCCAACCTGCGCGACACCTGACACAATACATCGTTAGCCAACTAAACTTGATACTCATTCTGGTCGTATCTTGTCACAGCGTACCAATAATGATACACTCTGTCTATGAACGACGAAATGCGATTGCAGGTTTACTTTTTAAAAACAACAAGCGGCAAGCAACCTGTTCGTGATTGGCTCATAGATCTGCCCCGTAAAGATAGGAAAATAATTGGGGATGACCTGAAAACGGCACAATTTGGTTGGCCGTTAGGTATGCCGCTCATTCGCAAGCTAGATACGGCTTTATGGGAGGTTCGTTCGAAGTTAGACAATCGCATTGCCCGTGTCATTTTTACTGTTGATGAAGACAAAATGGCTTTGCTACATGGCTTCATCAAAAAATCTCAGAAGACACTGCCCCGTGATTTAAGTTTGGCAAAACAACGCCTCAAGGTATTGAGAGGGACAAAATGAACGAACAACATTTAGGCGATACGCTAGATGACTTTCTAGAAGAAGAGGGGTTTCTAGCCGGAGCGGAAGCAATTGCGGTCAAACGAGTCATTGCCTATCAAATATCTCAGTTAATGGACGAACAGAATTTGTCAAAGACAGAAATGGCTCGTCGAATGCAAACGAGCCGTGCCGCTGTAGGTAGGTTACTTGA